>NZ_JBAMMY010000129.1:0-9745 GCF_051233685.1 Desulfobacterium sp. N47 | reverse complement strand
TTAATTCTACTCCGACATTTAACTTGATAATTTTTCCAAAAGATGACATAAGTAATGAATGATAAAAGAAACCGTATATCCAGGGATTGATGAATACATGACGTCTTTTTTTAATTATTTTCACCGGAAAGAAGGGCGTGATTTGGCGAGGAATTATGTTATTGGTTTGATAATGGATGGGGAGCGCAAATCTGTTGAGCCGATGTCGGAGAAGGTCAACGCCTCTGAAAGAAGCATGCAACGATTGCTGACAGAGGTGAAATGGGATGAACAGGAGGTCATCCGGGAATACCGGCGTGTTATGCTTGACAAAACGAGTGATCCCCAGGGAATTATTGCGGTGGATGATACCTCTTTTCCCAAAAAGGGCCGGGACAGCGTATGCGTATCCCGGCAGTATTGTGGCAGGATGGGCAAGGTTGACAACTGCCAAATTGGAGTAAGTCTGACGTATGTTGGACAGGATGTTGCTTGGCCGTATTGTATGGATTTGTTTGTTCCGAAGCAATGGGACGATCTCGAAAACCCCGATTGTCATGTTCGGAGGAAGAAGACAAAAATGCCGGAAACCGCACATCACAAAGAGAAGTGGCGGATGGCGCTTGAGCAGATTGATTTGGCAAGATTTGACGGGGTTCCCCATCGCGCTGTTGTTGCAGACAGTTGGTACGGAAATTTTGCTGATTTCAGGAAGGGATTGGTGGATCGCCGGGAGAGTTACGTTGTTGGTGTCTATTCTGATACAGAGGTGTTTTTGGAGCAGCCTTTGCTTGAATTGGCTCCGCCCAAAAAGAAAAAGCGAGGCAGACCGCAAAAGTTTTCCCAAGTTGTAAATGTCAATCCACAGCCGGTTAAAGTGTCTGATGTTGGAGAAAAGATCGCACAAGATGCATGGGAGCATCTGGAACTGCAGCGAGACAGCAAGGGAAAACCGTTGATGGTTGAGGCTGTGTCCCTTCGGGTATGGCCCGCCACAGGTTATCGGCAAGGAAATGTGAACGAAGAAGTTTCCCTTATCATAGAAAAGAGAGAAAGTGAAAGCAAGGAAAAGGAACTGCGATACTATTTCAGCAATATGCCCCAGTGCAAACCAACTATAGAAATGGTGCGCATTTTTCATGAGAGGTTCTGGATTGAACACGGTTATCAGCAGCTGAAGGAAGAGCTTGGCATGGACCATCATGAGGGGCGGTCTTGGATTGGTTGGCACAGGCATGTGATTCTGGTATTTCTTGCATATGGATATTTGACTTGGATTCGCCTTCTCGAAAAAAAACGAAAAAGCCAGGAGGTGTGGAAAACCTGGATAATGTTACAAGAGACAGCGGGGAGAGAATTTTTCTGTTAACGGGATGCGAATTCCTTGATAGTTGGTTGATAAGACAGCCCCCTGTTCGCTCCTCGGAGCGTTGGCGCAGAAAACAACGAGCAATAAAAATGCCATCGTTATCTGACGTGCGTCATCAAATTTCAAAACTTGTTCTGTACAAGCTGAGAATTTAAATATATTATATATGTCGGAGTAGAATTAATTGCCTCGGTAACAATCAACCGATGGATACACCACCTATCTCCCTAAACACAACTTTTGATTATATCTCTGATCAAGGTGACACTATTTCCTTCAATAAGCAGCACGATAGGATCAACGCCCATGGTGCGGATAAACAAATTAAGTAAGGGGCTTGATGCCGATATTTTTGCCAAACTTGAGTTTTTCAATCCGCTGGGCAGTGTAAAAGACCGTATTGCCGCATCAATGATTAATGATGCAGAATCAAAAGGATTAATTGATTCAGACACCCTGATTGTTGAACCTACAAGCGGAAACACAGGTATTGCGCTTGCCTTTATCTGTGCTGAAAAAGGTTACAGGGTTTGCCTTACAATGCCTGATACCATGAGCATGGAACGAAGAAAGCTTTTAAAACATTTGGGAGCCGCTCTTGTTTTAACACCGGGAGTAGAAGGTATACGCGGTGCTATCGAAAAAGCAAACCTGATTCTTTCCGAAAGCAAAAAAGCATTCATGCCCGACCAGTTTAATAACCCGGCAAATCCCAAAATACACCGTGAAACCACTGCTCAGGAAATGCTAAAAGATACCGGAGGCAATATCGATGCAGTTATAGCAGGTGTCGGCACCGGAGGCACAATAACAGGCATTGCTCAGGCTATAAAAGCAATAAATCCTTCTTTTAAAGCCATTGCAGTTGAACCGGCTGATTCACCTGTATTATCCGGAGGAAAGCCGGGTTCTCATAAAATTCAGGGTATAGGTGCCGGATTTATTCCTCAGGTTCTTGACCGGTCGGTAATTGATGAGATCATCACCGTTTCAAATGAACATGCATTTGAAACGGCAAGAGATCTTGCAAAAAAGGAAGGAATTCTTTGCGGAATATCTTCGGGAGCCTCTGTATGGGCAGCTCTCCAATATGCCAAAAGGAATAAAGGAAAGCGAATCGTTGCTATACTTCCAAGCACAGGCGAACGATATATAAGCACTGATCTTTTTAAATAAATTTATTTGAAAAATATCTTAAATTTTTAAACAGTCCTGTTCATAAATTTTGGCATACTGCAAGTGCGCATAACCGAATTATTGAATCTTGCCTTTGTAGTTATTATCTCCAAACATAAGTTCTTCAAGGATTTCTATACGCACACTCTGGTTTCGTTCAACATAGCATTTCAAGCTCAGTGCACAAAATTTTTTACATACAGGATCATCAATCGAAAAACTGCCAAAACATCCTATATGGTTATCCAATATTTTTTTTTCTTTGCAAACTTCTTTCATATTTTATCCTTTTAATTCCAGCAACTTTATCATTTCATCATGTATTTTGCCATTTGTTGCAAGAATTTCCGGTTTGTATATATCAAACGAATTTCCGGAAAAATCAGTAACCGATCCTCCTGCTTCTTTCGCAATAATTAAGCCAGCTGCCGTATCCCATGGCTTAAGATCCTGTTCAAAAAACCCTTCAAACCGTCCCGCTGCTGTATAACATAAGTCCAGAGCAGCCGATCCTAACCTTCTTACCCCTTGGGATGCTTTGAGACAATTAAAAAACCGCGTCTGTATGTCATCTATTATTTCTTTAAAATTATAGGGAATCCCGGTTACAAGCAAGCTGTCCGTAAGCTTTTGGGTTTTTGACACATGGATGGGAATACCGTTTAAATTCGCACCTTCACCTTTTGTTGCTGTGAAAAGCTCCCCCGTAACAGGATTTAATACTATTCCTGCAACAATATCCCCATTAAGAGCAAAGGCTATGGAAACGGCAAATATTGGAAGATGATGAGCAAAGTTTGTCGTCCCATCAAGAGGATCAATAATCCACAAACATTCAGCATCCCCGTTTTCAAGGCCGCTTTCTTCCGCCAAAATTGTATGCGAGGGGAAAACCTTTTTGATGGTTTCTATGATTAACTTCTCGGACTCGGTATCTGATTCCGTAACAAGATCTATAGAACCTTTCTTTTTAATTTTAGGAATCTTGTCAAAATTTTCTTTCAGAACTTCGCCGCCTTTATATGCAGCTGCAATACCAATTCTTTTAATCAGGTTTATATTCATATCGGAAGTCTTTTACATTTGTTTATTTGCTTATGTCAAACCATTTTGACATATTAAAGGAATTACACACAAATCCAACGCTAATATGCTTAAATATTAGAATTTTTACTCATATTTACATGGTAACGGATTGTATTGACATCTCCATTTTTTCTATAAGTTCCGAAAGAGTCAGTTTGTTGTTAGCTGAAATGCTGATTGCGTCAAAAAAACGACACGCTCTTTGCACTGTGATTTTATCAACCAGATCCTGTTTATTAAATATCCGTATTGTAGGAATATTGTTTAAATTCAGATCGGATATTATTTTTTCAACGGATTCAATCTGGTCTTCGTATCGTGGGTTGCTTAAATCTATAACGTGGAGCAAAAGATCTGCATTATTCAATTCTTCAAGAGTTGCCCGGAAAGCAACAAGTAAATCTTTTGGTAAATCTTTTATAAAACCTACCGTGTCGGTTATTATTACTTCGGTATCTCTTGGAAATTTCAGACGCCTGCTTGAAGGGTCGAGAGTTGCAAAAAGCCTTTTTTCAGCAAGAACGCTGCTTTTTGTAAGAGTATTTAACAGAGTTGATTTACCGGCATTAGTATATCCTATTATTGAAATAACAGGCAGGTTTTTCTTGCTTCGCCTTGCTCTTTGTTGCTGGCGATGCTGTATCACCAGCTCTAAATCTTTTTCGGCCTGGCCTATACGTCTGCGAACCAGTCTTCGGTTTAACTCAAGTTTTGTTTCTCCGGGGCCTCTTCCACCTATACCGCCGGTTAAGCGGGACATGGCAGTGTTTTTGGTAACAAGGCGAGGAAGCATATATTTGAGCTGGGCAAGCTCCACCTGAAGTTTCCCTTCTTTTGTTATGGCTCTTTGAGCAAATATATCCAGAATCAGCTGGGTTCTGTCTATTACCTTGATGTCTATATGGTTGGTTATGGATCTTATCTGAGAAGGATTCAGTTCCTGATCAAAGACAATAATGGAAGCGCCTTTTTGAAGAGCAAGAAGAGAAAGTTCTTCAAGTTTACCATGTCCCATTAAAAATCTCGGATCAGCTTTACTTCGCTGCTGTATAATACTCTCAAGAACTTCAATGTTTCCCGACAAAGCAAGCTCTTTCAATTCATCCATTGATTCTGCAGCTTTGTCTTTAGTATCCGTTGATACACTTACAAGAATAGCTCTTTCCTGTGATACTCCTGCAATGTATACCGAGCGATTTGATTGAGTAAGGCCGGTTTCTATCTCATGGATTAATTCGATACAGCCTATATCGAGCTGATTCGGCTTTAATGGAGGAATAATATTATAATTGACACTATTCTTTTCCGGCTGAATATGCCCGACATGTATTTCATAAGGCTCGCTGTCTTTTGTCAATGTAATAGCAGCAATCATATCAAGCCTTAATAGTGTAAGGTCTGTCAGATCATCTCTTGGATAAGGCCTCGTTATTCATATGAACATGTACGCACCTTAAACCGATTAATCGTTGTTCAGCAGTTCTGTAATCACTTAAATCCGGTATTACAATACGCTTGTTATCTCCTACAATAACAGAGATTATCCTGCCTCGTCGATCTATTAGAAGCCCTGTCTGGCGACGAATTTCACCTGCAGCAAGACAAAGCTCCCGCGCAACTTCAGGCGTAATAAGAAATTCAGGAGCAATGCGGCGCCGAAAGAATTTTTCAAGTCTTCTTAACTGGTCGGGCTTAAGACCCGAGGTGTTACCAAAAAGTTTTTTCATTTTATTAGTTTATATGGGTTGCTTCACTATTAAAAATCAATTTATTTCATATTCCGGAATATATCTGTTCACAATAAATTTAACGGTTTTTTCCGGATAACCCGGATTTACTTTTATGATAAGTCTTTATTCGATAAAATCAACATATGTAATATCGGATATAATCAGCTGCTTCTTATTCGTAATGTCCCAATATGTTCTTGACAATAAAGGTTTATTGTATAATAAGAGCAGCTTCATATCATATTTATAGAGTTCTCACCGAAGATACATGGAACATGTTTCTCATACAACATCATGGCCGATAAAAAAGTATCACTAAGAAATTTTATTTACCGCGAACTTTTCAAAGCCGCTCTTTTGCCGCTTTTCGTTATTGCAGTTACTTTGCTGAGTTTGTATTTTATACGGAACCGGCCTGGGTATGGCAGTTGTTTGGGGGACAGTAAAAGATCATAAGGGGTATTATATAGAAGTTAAAAGCATTGTCAGAAAAGGTTCTACCTTTACGGTTGATATAAATTAGGGGCCGGAAAATATGTTAAAAACCTTATACTGCCAAAGAAACTGTAAGCGCAGTTAAAGAAGAACTGAACAAATAATTACTATATAAAAAAGTTACTATGCCAGAATTCAAATTTTCAATTCCAATGAAAGTACGTATTGATGACTTAAATTATGGAAATCATGTTGGGTATCAAATCTATCTTGTATATTTTCAACAAGCCCGAATAGCATATCTTGCTCAGTTCGGTTTTTCGGAAATGAATATAAACGGCTACGGCATGATCATCTCTGAGGCAAATTGCAGGTATAAACAGGAGTTGTTTTTCGGTGATGATATTATTATAGAATGCAGAGTCAGTGAATTGAAGTCTAAGCTGTTTATAATGGATTACCGGATTATGAAAGCAGCTAAGATCTGTGCTTTGGGATTTACTGCTAATATGTGTTTTGATTATAGCAAAAAGAGAGCCGTAAGCCTGCCTCACGATTTTATAAGGTTGATACAAGAATTCGAGGGTATTGAGAATAAATAGCAAAGAAGAATTATTCAAAGCTCTCATGTTATTTAAACCAGCCACCTTTTCTTTTTATTACCTTTTGATCTTCTTATACAGGCAAATCCATTTCTCTTGACACATAAATTAAGTAATGTTAATGCCAATAAATTGAAGGCGCGTAGCTCAGGGGGAGAGCGCTACCCTGACACGGTAGAAGTCGTTGGTTCAAATCCAATCGCGCCTACCAATTAAATTCAAGAAGTTAAAAAGCTATAAAACAAGAAAAGGCCGGTAAAGCGTTACCAGCCTTTTCTTGTTTTATAATGGTCAGATTCCGCTTCACCACATCGTGTTATCGGATGTGCACTGCATCACAGTATTGTGTGCGTAAATGAGCGTCTAAAAATATAAAACTGGTTTTATCGACAAAATAGCAAGTTCTGGAAAAAACCACACCTGTTATAATTGTTCTGATGTTTCACGTTAAACAAATATAAATGCGGGTTATTGTTACAACTATGGCTTTTATGTCTATTTTTATCCTAATATCAGGAATTATACTTGTTTTATGTGGTTTGGTTGGCTTAATCATTCCGGTGATTCCAGGTCCGGCTCTGATTTGCGCCGGTCTAATATTTGCTGCCTGGGCAGATCATTTTTCACATGTTGGTGGTATTACAATAGTTACTTTGATTTGTTTTGCTGTTCTCGCACATATAACCGATATTGTTGCAGCTTCCTTTGGTGTAAAAAAATTTGGGGCGAGCAGTTGGGCATCTGTTGGGGCTTTTGTTGGTGAAGTGGCGGGTCTTTTTTTCGGATTAGCCGGTATTTTTATAGGGCCGTTCATTGGAGCTTTTATCGCAGAGTTGATAGCAAGAAACCGCATTGAACCGGCCCTTCGTGCCGGTCTTGGCTCCTGGATGGGTATCCTTATAGGCTCGGTTGCTAAAGCAGCTCTCGGATTTACAATGATAGGAATATATATTATTGCACGATTTTTTTAACAAAAGTACCCGAATCGTCATGCCGGTCCCGATTCGGCATCCGGAACAGATTGAATATATATAGTTCCGCCTTTTGTTGGTTCGAATTATCATGCGCTTTCTGTTTATCTTTCCGAAAACAGGCTTATTTTTCAATAAGTCCGGCCTGGCGTTTTATCCTCAACAGGCCGGGGCTTTTATTCAGATACATCAGTGTTGAAGAACATCCTGCCGAAATAAAAATTGATTCGATTTGATCAAATAAAACAATTTTATCAGGCCAGGTAAAGTCTTTTTTCTTTTTTTTAAATATTTCCCATTCTTCGCGCGCCACCGGATTTTTACCAAAAACATCTTCTTCTGCTTTATCACATAAGAACATTTGACACACAATGGGTTTGACCCGCCATACACATCCTTCCGGCGCCAGATAAACACACTTATAACTTTTATTAGGCTTTTTAAGCATTGTTTCCATACGATCAAGTTCGGCTTCGTTTGTATTTAAGGCATTTATCACCACATCGGCAAAAAAGGTTATGATTCCGTCTTTTGAACAACAGGCGCTTAATCTGCTTTGATAGCAACTCAAACTACAAATTGCAGAGAAGTGATCGGATAGAAATTTATCGGTTTGACTTCGAAACAAGAGATATTCGTTAAGAGATGATTCTACTGTGCGAAGCAATTCAGTCTTCAAATCTGCCATATGGCTACGAATTATTTGAAGCGCTTCGAGTTGTTCTTTTTGATAGCTGTTCATTTGCTGGCCATCTTATATTTGACATCCAATAATCATTTTATTATATAACTTGTTGTCAGCAAAACAAATTCCTGTTTATTCAACCAACATATAACAATAATAAACCGTTTAATAAAAACAAGACAACAATATTTATCAATAAAACTTGTTTGTTAAAATTTATATCTTTAAAAGAACCATAACATACCAATTTCAATTTATACTATCAAGTTTTTAAAGGGGGTTTCAATGCGATCGAAAAGAATAGCAATTGGGATTATTGTATTGGCGTTCATGATGTCGATATCTGCTTCATCCGTATTTGGAGAAGAAAACATTCCCGGACTAAGGGAGGTTTCCACTGCCAACGAGCATTATTTTGTATATGAAAAAGATGGGAAAGAACTGCGCCAGGGCCTTTATAAAAAAACACACTCAAACGGCCAGAAACTTATGGAGGGCCAATACGAACAGGGCAAAAAAGATGGCTCATGGACTTATTGGGATAACAAGGGCAATATTATCAAAACGGAAAGCTATAAAAAAGGTGAGCGGCATGGAAAATGGGCCGAATGGTATTATAACGGAAAAAAGCTTTTTGAAGCCGAATTTAAAGATGATCAGCCGATCGGTACCAAAAAAGAATGGTCTATGGATGGAAACTTAAAAGCTGAAACTAATTACTCACAAATAAAATCTGGCTTGCTGGCGGAAGTAACCGGATGGTATAGTACCGGACAGATGCAATCAAAAAGTACTTATTTAAACGGAAAGCAATATGGTTTGGAAACCCGCTGGTTTTTAAATGGTAATAAAACAAGCGAATTTAATTACACAAACGGTCAACGAAACGGCTTATGTGAAACATGGTATGAAAACGGAAACCCCAAAACCACAGATACTTATGTAAATGGCCGTAAAACCGGAAAATCCATCGAATGGTATGATGATGGACAGAAAAAATCCGAAGGTATATATTCTGACGGAAAAGACGGACTATGGACATTCTGGGAAAAATCCGGAGAAATACAAAAACAGGTTAAATATCAAAAAGGACGGGTGGTTAAATAATAAATCCATATCAAGAGACAAGACTTCGTAATAAGTGTTATACAAAGATAAAAAAACAGGAGATTATGATGAAAAGAAAGTTAATACTATATCTGTTTATTCTTTCAGGACTGATCCCGGGTATATTTTCTCTGGCCTTCGCTCAGGATATAGTTCCATAAAATCCGTTTGGTAACTCTATTTTCCGATCAGGCTCTTGTCACCAGGGAAGCTAATATATCTGTTCATAAAGGTTTAAATGAGATATTTATCGGCGTTGATGCCTTTAAGGTGGATTCCGACTCGGTTTCCGCAAAAATATTTGGCAAAGGTGAGCTTTACAGCGTTCAGCTAAAAACTATATATCTTGAAAAAGCCCCCCAGGAAAACATTAAAGATCTCGAAAAAAAGCTGAAAGATTTAAAAGCAGTACGAACGGCCATGAACGGTGAAATAAATGTATTAAAAAAACAAGGAAAGGTTCCTTGTATAGTGGACCCCATGTCAAGACTGATTTTCATAAAAATTAAGCTACCAAAGGTCTCTGATATTTTCTCCGGGTTTAAGTTCTTTTTTCTTACAAAGTCCTTTTCAAAAGGTCCGCTATTGCCGGATAAATGAAAAAT
>NZ_JBAMMY010000285.1:0-60100 GCF_051233685.1 Desulfobacterium sp. N47 | reverse complement strand
AAGAAGAGCTATTAATTCCGAGATAACGGGTCTGACACAACTGGTTCCTTTTCTTGCAACAACCGGAAATACTTCTCCTTTTATAGGGTTGTTCGGTACGGTTTGGGGAATCATGAATTCATTTCACGGAATCGGGCTGAGAGGCTCAGCAACACTTGCTGTTGTCGCTCCTGGAATATCGGAAGCGCTTGTAGCAACTGCAGCCGGACTTGCCGCAGCAATACCAGCTGTAATTGCATTTAATTATTTCATGCAGAAGATAAGAAACATCGAGTCTGAGCTGCAAAGTTTTGCGGCTGATTTCCTTAACATAGTGGAAAGGGATACATTAAAAGCAAAGGGGAATAAGAAATGATGGCCGGTGGCGATAAAGATCGTCTTATGTCCGATATCAACGTCACTCCTTTTGTTGATGTAATGCTGGTTCTTTTGATTATTTTCATGGCAACCGCTCCTATGATGGTGCAAGGCGTAAATGTTTCACTTCCCGAAGCCACCACTAAACCTTTAGCCTCGGAAAAGGAACATCTTATAATAACTCTCGATAAAGGCGGAAATATATTTATAAATAATTATAAAGTCGCTCCTGAACAGCTTCAGATTAAAATAAAAAAAATACTCGAAGGCCGTTTAGACCAGGAAGTATATCTGAGAGCTGACAAGGATATATCTTACGGAGCGGTCGTGGGACTTATGGCTGAAATAAAGGAAGCGGGTGTGGAAAAGCTTGGTATGGTCACAGAACCTGTCGAAAGCAAAACAACCGGGGAAAAATAATAAGCATGCAAAGCTTTCAGTTTTCCGGATATTTTAACGGAAAAAGCAGCATACCACCGAAAACCGTGGCTATAACTTTTGGCATTTCTTTCGCATGTCATGCTGTTTTAATAGGTGTATTATATTTTCTTCCTGGATACAGCAGGCCTGTGGTTAACCCTTTTCCTTCGGCAATAAATGTAAGCCTTGTTTCACTTCCGGCTGGCCGTCCGGGACCTCCTGCAGGAAGACCGGACGCAATAAAAAGTTCGGCTCCCGTAGAAAAAAAAGCTGTAAAACAAGCGCCGATAAAAACAGAAAAGCCGGAAGTAGCTTCAAAACCTGCGGTTAAAGCGGTAAAAGTTGCTGCAAAAGAGATTTCAAAACCGGTGGTTAAAGCTGTAAAAGTTGCTGAAAAGGTCCCTGAAAAAGCTGTACAAAAAACTTCTAACGCCGTATCATTAAACCCGAAAATTTTACCGAAAAAGAAAGTTGAATCGGCCGAGCTGATAAAAAATGCAGTAAAAGAAATGGAAAAAAGAGTTGGTGAATCAAGACCTTCATCAGTAAGCGATGCGATAGGCAAAATAAGGAGCCAGGTCGAAAGTGGTTCTAAAGCCGGAAAGTTTGATACAGCCGATCAGGTAAAGGGCTTTGGTTTACAGGGAGCCGGAATAAAGGGAGCTGCTCCGGGGGTACCCGGTGGAAGCGGCGGCGGCAATATGCCGATAGGCCTGCTTGATATATATAAAGCAGAGATATTTTATAAAATTCAGCAAAACTGGGCTTACTCCGAACAATTAGGAGGCAGCGGCTCGGGTGCTATGGCTGTTCTTGTAATAAAAATAATGCGTACCGGCCAAATCAGCGGTATACGGTTTGAAAGCAGATCGCAAAACCGCTATCTTGATGAGTCTGCATACAGGGCAATTCAAAAAGCCAATCCTCTTCCTCCCCTTCCCGAAGGATATGACCGGCCAAATTATGAAATTGGTCTTCGCTTCGGAACTAGTGGACTTAAGCAGAAATAACCGATGTGATACGGATAAATGTAAAGGAATTTTTGATGAAATATTTTCGTCTTTTTATAGTTTTTGTTGCTGCTTTATTAACAATGACAGGAACAAGCTTTGGAGGATATGATTACATTGATATTAACAGCCCCTCAATAAGAAAAATGCCGATTGCCGTACCTCTATTTAAATCCGGTACAGGAACGCTAAAAAACGGTGATATGCAATTGCCAAAAAAAGCTTCCGATATGCTTTCGGGGATGCTTGATTTTACAGGCTATTTCAAGATACTTGACAGGGAAAGCTTTCTTGAAAACCTGTTGAAGCCTGAAACAACTTTGCAAACCGTGGATTTTCGCAACTGGACAACCGTAGGAGCAGAGCTTCTTGTTACCGGAACAATACAGGCAAACGGTAATGATCTTGAAATAGAAATGAGACTGTTTGATACGGTAAAAGCCAACCAGCTTGTAGGAAAGAAATACAAAGGCGGAGTTAATGATTTAAGACATATACTACGCCTTTTTGCAAGCGAGATCGTCTTTTGCCTCACAGGAAACAGAGGAGTATTTGATACACGTATTGCCTTTGTATCAACCGGCTCAGGAAAGAAAGAAATATATATTTGTGATTTTGACGGAACCAATGTTAGGCAATTTACAAAAAACAATTCAATCACACTTTTTCCAGCCTGGTCATCGGACGGCCAATGGATTGCATATACTTCTTATTTAAAAGGAAACCCCGATCTCTATATTAAGAACGTTAGCAATAACAGCATTTCTGTTGTATCAAAAAAAGGGATAAACATAACTCCTTCCTGGATGCCGGGAAAATTTGAACTTGCAGCAACGCTTTCCTTCTCCGGAGATCAGGATATATATCTCATGACAGGAACCGGGAAAATTATTAAAAAGTTGACAAATAGTACCGGAAGTGATGTATCTCCTACATTCTCACCTGACGGAAAAAAGATGGCTTTTGTTTCAAGCAGGTCAGGAACACCTCAAATATATATACAGGATATCAGTACCGGAAATGAGCAAAGACTGACATTTAACGGCCGGTATAATACCCAGCCATGCTGGTCGCCTAAAGGCAATAAAATAGTATATTCCGGATTGGATGGAGGAAAGCATAATATTTTTATAATTGCTCTTGATGGTAAAGATCCTGTACAATTAACTCATAACGAAGGTGATAATGAATCGCCTTTCTGGTCTCCGGATGGAAGTTTAATCGTATTCAGCTCAACGCGGGAAGGTCCTTCAAGAATTTACGTAATGACTTCTTACGGAACGGATCAAAAACGGCTGTTTTCCATATCCGGTGAACAGTCTAATCCAAAATGGTCACCCGGGCTTTTTAATAAATAACAGTAATATATAAAGGAGATTTAAAATGAAGAAAAAAATGTTGGTTGTTTTGGCTATGTTACTTGTAATTCCCGGTCTGTTGTTTTTCGCTTCCTGCGGGAAACAGACTGTGAAGGCTGATGTTGGGGAAGTAAAAGATACACTCTCGGATCAAGACTCTCTTTCTTCCGGAACTGGTACCGGTTCCGGGTCTGCTTCCGATTCTTCTGCGTCGGATATAGCATCTGAATCTCTTACCGATGCCGACTCTCTTAAAGCCGGGCCCAGTGCACAGGAAAAAATGGCAATGGAAAAATCCGAGGCGATGCAAAAGCTTGTTAATGAGGATGTACACTTTGATTATGACAGTGCAGTTCTCTCTCAAAGTGCTCAGGAAATTCTTAAAAAGAAAGCGGCGTATCTTGAGAAATATTCAGCAATTTTAGTGACTATTGAGGGCCATTGTGATGACCGTGGAACTAATGAATATAACCTTGCTCTTGGAGAGAAGCGTGCTCAAAGCGCAAGAAATTTTCTCATCAATCTCGGTATTTCCTCATCACGTATAAAAACAATCAGCTATGGAGAAGAAAAACCGCTTGATCCGGCCAACAATGAAGTAGCATGGGCAAAGAACAGAAGGGCTCACTTTATCTTAGGTTAGATGCCCGGGTTGGATTGGCAACTGCTCGTATAAAATTACAGTTACAGCAATGTTTTTAAAAAAGTGTGGCGGTTTTGCAATAAGCCGTTTCCGGTACCTGTCCCTGACTATGAAACGGAGCAGGTACCGGGGGAACCTGTTTATATGTCTTATTTTTAAAAAAATCTTCAGGAGAGTGATAGGATGTTAAAAGTCTCAACAAATCCTTTGAAAAAAAGCCCCTTTATTCCTCGTATAATTGCCCTCTTGTCCCATGCCGGTGAGAGGAAAATTAATAAATCCATATTTTTTTTCATTCTTATTCCGTTTTTATTTCTTAATTTCGGCTGTGCTTTACATAAAGATGTTATAACACTTGATAACCGTATCGGAGAATTAAGGCTGCGGGTTGTTACTTTAGAAAATCAGACTTCCCATCTTAAAGCCAAGACAGACGTAATAAAGAAAAAAACGGAAGAAATAAAATCTATTGAGGATGAAAAAGACAAAAACATAAGAGGACAAACTGCCGGTCAATATGCTGAAATTGAAAAGCGTAAAGAAGAAATCCGGATGTTAAACGGAAGAATCGAGGAGCTTGAACACCTTTCAAAGCAAAAGTCAAAAGACAACGAAGATACCAGCAAAAGAACTGAAGACAGGCTTGCCGGTATGGAAGAAACTTTGAAAGAATATAAAAATAAAATTGCGCGTCTTGAACAATATCTGAGTCTTGAAGGAAAAGAAAAAACAGCAGCAACGGTACCGGCCGCTTTGCCGGTGGAAAAGAAAGATGTTTCTGAAGATGAGATTTATGCTTCAGCCCTCAAGTTGTATGATGGAGAGAAATATGCGGCAGCCCGTCAGAAGCTGCAGGAAATACTTAGCAAATATCCAAATTCCGATAAAGCTGATAACTGCCAGTTCTGGATAGGTGAAAGCTATTATCAGGAAAAATGGTATGAAAAAGCTATTGTTGAATATCAGAAGGTCATAGAAAAATATCCGAAAGGCAATAAAATGAAGGCTTCATTACTCAAGCAGGGGCTTTCCTTTTATAATCTTGGAGACAAGAAAAATTCGAAGCTTGTCCTGAACGAACTTATTCAAAAATTTCCGAATTCGAATGAAGCCAAGATCGCCGAAAGCAAGCTGAAAGGATTTTAAAATACAGGATTGATTTTTAATCCTTAAAGAGCAAAAGATGATAAAGGTCATCGGTATAGATCCGGGTCTGGCTTCAACAGGTGTGGGGATAATCTGTGGAGCAGGGCTAAAAATTCAAAGATTTTCTTTTGGCAGCATAAACACTTCGAAAAACCAGGTTCTTGCCGAGCGTCTTGACCATATTTATTCAAAACTTCTCTTGCTCTTAAAAGATGAAAAGCCTGATCTGATGGTACTGGAAGATGTGTTTTCCCTTGATACCTATCCTAAATCAGGAATAAATCTTGGCAAAGTTACCGGTGTTATTCTTCTGTCGGCATGCCATGCCGGTGTCCGGACGAGCGAGGTTGCTGTAAGGGAAGTCAAGCATGTCCTGACAGGAAATGGTAATGCAAACAAAGAACAGCTGGAACTTACGGTAAGACATTTGTTGAAATTAAATACGCCCATAAAGCCCTATCATGCTTCCGATGCGATTGCTCTGGCTCTTTTAGGCCTTTTCCGTCATAATAACAACAAGTAAGGATTTAAATTTGAAGAATTTTGTGAGAAAATTTAAGTGATAGGATATTTAGAAGGAAAATTATTAAAAAAAGATAGCGAGCGCATACTTTTGCTTGTAAATCATGTGGGATATGAAATCCTGCTTCCGGCAATAGTGATGGAGACTTTAAATACGAGATCGGTTGGGGACGAAATAACCCTGTATATTTATTATCATCAATCCGAAAAACAGCCAAAACCGGTATTGATAGGTTTTAACCTTGAAGTTGAAAAGGAATTCTTTCAATATTTCATTTCTGTTGAAGACATAGGACCGTTAAAAGCTGTAAAAGCCCTCACCATGTCCGTACGGGATATTTCAAGAGCTATAGAATCAAAAGATGCCGCAGCTTTAAAGCAGCTTAAAGGGATCGGAAACAGAACGGCCCAAAAAATTATAGCCACGCTTGAAGGAAAGATGAACAAGTTTGCTTTAATCAGAAAATCGGAACAAACATATGATTCTGTTTCGGAAGACATCGGACAGAAGGTAATCGATCTTCTTGTTTCACAACTTGGTTATAAACCTGGCGAAGCAAAGACAATGGTTGTGCAGGCTTTGAAAAGAAACAAATTTATTACCAGCCCTGAAGATCTGTTGGAAGAAGTATACCGTGGAGAAAGAACCTGATGAGCGATGATATTCTGACATATTCTTCCGGAGATAACGAAATACTTTCCGGTTCCTGCCTTTCTGTCGACACGGAACCTGAAATACTTTCCCTCAGGCCTGAATCAATGTCCGATTATATAGGCCAAAAAGAGGTTGTTGAAACACTTAAAATTGCCATCCAAGCCGCAAAACAGCGCGGTGAGCCCATTGACCATGTTCTTTTGCATGGTCCGCCCGGTCTTGGCAAAACAACTCTTGCACACATTATTGCGAATGAGACAGGCGCTAATCTTACTGTTACTTCCGGGCCGGCCCTTGAAAAGGGAGGAGACCTGGTAGGGATTCTTACTCATCTTGAAGAAGGGGATATCCTGTTTATAGACGAGATCCACCGAATCCCGAAAGTGGTTGAAGAATTTATGTATCCGGCAATGGAAGATTTTGCCATAGATTTTGTGTTTGATAAAGGAGTCAATGCTCGCAGTCACAAATACCGCTTAAAGCATTTTGTATTGGTCGGAGCTACAACAAGAGTCGGGTTGCTTTCCTCACCCTTAAGGGACCGTTTCGGCATATTCAGAACTCTGGATTTCTATACCGAATCGGATCTCATGATAATTGTTTCACGTTCGGCAGACCTGCTTAAAATCAAAATTGAAGAAGATGCAGCTTATGAGCTTTCCCGACGTTCGAGAGGTACACCAAGAATTGTCAACAGACTCTTAAAGCGTGTAAGAGACTATGCCCAGGTCAGAGGAGACGGTATAATAACAAAAAAAACGGTACAGGAAGCCCTTGCTCTTGAAGGAGTTGATGAGAAAGGACTTACAAATCTTGACTGCCGTTACCTTAAAACAGTGATAGAATTTTACAACGGCGGGCCAGTGGGAGTTGAGGCGATTGCAGCAACCCTTCAGGAAGAATCGGATACTCTGGTAGATGTTGTTGAGCCGTTTCTTTTAAAAATCGGTTTAATAATGAGAACCTCTTCCGGAAGAAAAGCGTCTGAAGAGGCATATAAACATCTTTATAAAAATTGTGACAGACGACCTTAAAAGAGATTAAACTTGTATCAGCCATGCCGGTAATAACCCTTCTTACAGATTTTGGCATGCAAGACGAATATGCGGGCATAATGAAAGGAGTTATTCTTTCCATAAATCCCGCAGCTTCTATTGTTGACATCAGTCATTGCCTTTCTCCTTATGATATAGTCAACGCAGCATATCTTATTGAATATTATTATAAATATTTTCCAAAAGGATCGATACACGTTATTGTGGTTGATCCCGGTGTAGGAAGCAACAGGACTATTCTTGCCGTTTTACACAATGGGCATTATTTTATAGCGCCTGATAATGGTGTTTTAACACTTTTATGTGAAGATGGTGAACCAGAGAAGATTATAAAACTTCTCAGAAGTAAATGGTTTTTAAAGCCTGTAAGCAATACTTTCCACGGCCGTGATATTTTTTCACCGGTAGCGGCGCACCTTTCCAATGGTGTAGGTATGGAAGAATTCGGAACCGAGGCAAGCAGGAATACTCTTGTAACCATTAATATAGTAAAACCTGAAATATCAGATAATGGTGAACTAACGGGTGAGATTGTGTCAATTGATCGTTTTGGAAATCTTATAACTAATATTGATACAAAAAAACTTGATGAATTTTTTTTAATCGCAGGTGAAAAAAATTTTCATATAATTGTCGGCAATAAAAAAATAGATAAATTGTCTTTAGCATATGAACATGCAGGCCAAAATAATCCTCTTGCAATAATAGGAAGTCGCGGATTCCTTGAAATTGCAGTAAACCGGGGAAGTGCTGAAGATTATTTTGAAGCAAAGAAAAGAGATAGAATAAGAATTGTAAAAGTTTTTAATTACGGCTCATAAGCTCCAATTTAAGTTTTAGCTGCGGAAACGCTAAGGATTTCATCACGGTCAAGCCGGAAAGAATCTGGAATATGCAGCTCTCATCAAAACAGCACCCGGATATTTCTATATGTTGCCTGCCTTAGGCGCAAGATGTCTCTTTTTGCTGTGTCTTGCGATCTTTTCGGTTTTTCTTCGGATACAGTTATATTGCAGCCGATTGAAAGCAGATAGATGTTCTTTTCTTTTATAAGTCGAGTAAAGAAATAACCTGTCTTTTTCACTGAAAATTGATGCCGGCAGTGTATAGTTTAATTCGGCAAACGCTTTTATCTGCCAACGAATGCGATTAAACGGATTCAAATCAACCCGTTGCAGATCAAAAAGCGCAACCAGAGGTTTTGATGCATCCTGTTTTTGAAGAAGAATATGTGTTGCATTAAAGTCTTTATGATTCATGCCGCACTCATGCATTTTTTTCGCATAAACAGCTATTTCGCTCAGTATGTTTCTTCTTTTTATATCATTATCCTTACCGTAAAGAGTTTCGGATTGATTAAGAATAAGGTTTTCCAGTTCAATAAACGGGGAAAAATCCTGTGTAATAAAGAATGAATCAACGCAGGCACAGGATATAAACTTGCTGCCTGCGGCAACCGGAGATGCTGTAGCCAAGGCATTTTGGCGAAAAAGGCAGTAGTTATTAAATTCCTTTAATCCTTCGGGTGCAAAATTTTTTGGCATCAGTAATCGCATGGTTTTTTGCCATGAAGATAATTTCTGCCTGAATTTCTTTATATAAAAATAAGTGTGTTTGTCTACCGTGTTGCAATCGCTTATTTCATATTTTTTTATAAGAGGAAATTTTACCCTGAGGATGCTCCTGTCTTTTTTTTGTTCAATTAATTCTGCATTCACATTGGACCAGACAGAATCAAAGCTTGTAAAACCAATGCCGGACAAAACATCCTGATAGCTTTGGTTGATTATCAGAAATTCACCGGAATTGCCCGGTTTTTCAATGCATGAAACAGGTTCACAGTAGTTGCTGCAATTCATGTGTTTATTGCCGTAGTTTTCTTTTTAGCTCCAATTTCTTCAATAAGATCGGCTACAACCATGACCCGATTGTAAAGATCGGTACTGTCGGAGTATGATAAAGCATTTTTTTTCCAATTATCTTTTTCCTCTGATAGCAGCATTTCTTTCAGCATGATATTCATCGTTTTCTGTGAAAATTTCGATGAAGGCAAAATCATACCGGCTTTTGCACGTTCAATATGAACGGCATAACCGCAGGTTTCCGTAGCCATTACAGGAACGCCTGCTGTGAGAGCCTCAACTATTACATTGCCGGTGTTTTCTACGCGTGAAGGCTGAAGAACAAAATCAGCGCCTGCTAAAAATAAGGGAATATCGCTTCTTGAACCAAGAAAGCGAACATTATTTTGTAATCCCAGCTTTTTAGCCAGTCCGGCATATGGCTTTTGTTTACCCTTTCCGATAATAAAAAGGTATGTTGATTTTTGCATGGCTAAAGGCAGACAAGCCAAAGCATTTATTGACCGGTCAACTCCCTTGGTATGAAAATGTGAACCTATCATTAACAGAAAAATATCATTTTTGCCAAGACCAAGTTTATCCCTTATATTATTACGGTTGATAAGGCTAAGAGAAGAACGTATATAATCTTTATCTACCCCTGGGGGTACAATATGCAACCTTTTCTCTTCCGTATCATATTCGGATTGATAATTTATTTTTTCCTTTTCGGAAATAATAATAATTTCTGTTTTTAAGTTTTTGCCAAAAACAGCCTTTTCAAATGCGGAAAACAAACGGTAGCGGGGTGTGAAACGTGATAAAAACAAACGTTGCTTTTTTATCCTGGCCTTATAACAGACATCTGCAGCATAATAAATATCAAGCCCTGGTATTTTGTTAAAGCCAATTATAAGATTATATTGTTTTTGCTCTAAAATTGTTGCAAGATTTCCTGCGAATGAGGCAATTTTGTCGTGATTGCTTTTTCCCCGGAAGGAAACATTAATAAGCTTTGCTCCTGCCGGACAGGCTCCTTCCCATTTCATTGTGTAAATATCAATGTTATGCCCTCTGCCAAGGCATTCTGTGCTGATTTTCAGAAAGTTTTGTTCTAATCCTCCGAAAGGAAAATAATTAAATAAACAAAAGGCTAATTTCATATCTTATAATTGGTTGTCCTTCAAAAAATTTTTTGTTAGATTGAATATCAATAGATACTTCTATATTGATAACAACCCGTTTTTCTGATTAGAATATTATTTAATGATTACTAAAGGCAGCGATTATATGTCAACATTTTAATGGAATATATACATTTTAATGGAAATAAAGTATATTGGCGATCAATTAAAACGCAATAATTCATGCCTGATGATGATTCTTTAAAAAATATTGAATGAAAAAAGATAAGATAAAAAATATAAAAAAACCTTTTACCGGAGCAATAGTCAAGATTCTTGTACATGTTCTCGGCAAAATTCTCGGAGCTGTATTATATTATTTCGATGTGTCGCACAGGCGAACGGTAAAGAGAAATTTAAAGTTTATATATCCTGAATGGAAAGATGAAAAGATAAGAACAATTTCAAAGCAGGTTTTTCAGAATTTCGGAATCACTGTTTTTGAAATTATACAGATGTATTTTCTGAAAAAGAAAAATATCCTTTCGAATATACATATAATAAGAGGTGAAGAGTATTTGCGCAAAGCTATTGACGGGTCGAATGGGGTTGTACTGGCTTCCGCCCATATAGGCAACTGGGAGTCAGCTGCTTTATTTGTTCCCTGTTATTACGGAAAATCAGTGGTATCTGTTGCAAGAAAGATAGACTCTGCGATTATCAATAAAGTAGCATTAAAAATGAGAACCCGCTTTGGAAATTCAATAATAAATAAGGAAGGGGCTTTACCTGAAATGACCCGGACTGTACGAAGCGGTAATATCCTGGCAATCCTTATCGACCAGAATACAACAGCTTCTGAAGGCGTAGTAATTAATTTTTTCGGCAAAAAAGTAACAGCAACTCCAGCTGCCGCAATGGTCGCTATAAGGTGTAACAGCCCGGTTATTCCTGCTTTTTGTATCAGAGAAAAAAATAATCAACTTGGAATAATTTTTGAACCTCCGGTAAAAATAACGAGAACAAAAAGTTTACGCGATGATTTGATAACCAATACCCAGGCTATAAACGATGTAGTCGAAAAGATAATAAGAGAATATCCGGATCAATGGCTTTGGATGCACAAAAGATGGAAAAAGTTTCATCGCGAAATATATCCTGAATATCAGTCCAGACATAGACGAATAAGAGAAAAAACAATATTAAAACAGACAAAAGGTAAGGATGAAATATGATAGTCGGGGCATACCAGGGGAAATAAAGGAAGAAGAGCACCGTGTGGCGATGACTCCTGCCGGAGTGGAATTGATGAAGCAAAACGGGCATGATGTTCTTATTGAAAAAGGAGCCGGAATTGAGAGCGGTTTTAAAGATGCGGCTTATATAAAAGCAGGGGCTCAAATAGTTGAAACACCTGATGAGATTTTTAATCGCTCAGATATGATTATGCATGTGAAAGAACCCATGCCGGCTGAATATGATCTGATAAAAAAAAATCAGATAATTTTTACTTATCTTCATCTCGCTGCTTCGGAAGAACTGACAAAAGTTCTTATTAAAAAACGCTCTGTAAATATTGCCTATGAAACTATACAGAAGTCCGATGGATCGCTTCCCTTGCTTACTCCTATGAGTGAAGTGGCAGGAAGAATGGCGATTCAGCAGGGAGCCAAATATCTTGAAATGGAAAATGGTGGTCAAGGGGTTCTTCTGGGTGGTGTTCCGGGGGTTGATCCCGGAACGGTTCTTATAATCGGAGCCGGGGTTGCAGGAACCAATGCTGCTAAAATGGCGTGTGGAATAGGAGCAAAAGTGTATCTGCTTGACAGAAATCTGGATCGTCTCCGTTATCTTAGTGATGTCATGCCAAAAAATTGTTTTCTGATTATGTCTACTCCTGCAATCATACGTAAACTGGTTAAAGAAGCAGATGTGGTAATCGGCTCTGTTCTTATTCCCGGAGCAAAAGCGCCTAAGCTGGTAACAAGGGAAATGCTGGCGACCATGAAAAAGGGCTCTGTTTTAGTTGATGTGGCTGTTGATCAGGGGGGGTGTTTTGAAACTTCAAAACCCACTACGCATAGCAACCCAATTTATATTGTTGACGGCATAGTTCATTATTGTGTTTCAAATATGCCGGGCGCCGTGCCGAAAACATCAACACTTGCATTGACAAACGCAACGCTTCCATATGCTATAAAGATTGCAAATAAAGGGTGGAAAAGAGCATTCAAAGAAAATAATGAAATAAGATCCGGTGCAAATGTGGTTTCCGGAAAGGTAACCTGCAAGGCAGTGGCGGATGCATTCGGTCTGAAATATTCCGAACTGTAGATATTTTATATTACTCAAAGATTAAGAGGTTATATTGGCGGATAATATTATTTGGGCTGAGATTGATCTTAAAGCAATTGCTCATAATTTGAGTGAATTGAGACGTATTATAAATCCAGATTCGCGTCTTATGGCTGTCGTGAAAGCAAATGCATACGGTCATGGTTCTGTGGAAGTTGCCCGCTGTGCTCTTGATAACGGGGCCGAATATTTAGGTGTTGCGCGTATAGAAGAAGCAATGCTGTTAAGAAAAAACAACATTGATGCTCCGATTTTAATTTTTGGTTTTACTCAGCCGGATTCTTATGAAAACATTTTAAAATACAACCTTGTTCAAACGGTCTGTTCCTATGCTTTTGCAGAATCTCTTTCTTCTTTTGCAATATCAAAAAACCAAAAAATCAAAGTCCATATTAAGATAGATACAGGTATGGGAAGAATTGGTGTATTGCCTGATTGTTTCAGAAATTATAACAAAAACGGGATAAAGCCAGTCAGCGCTTTAGCCGAAGTTGAATCAATAGCCAGCCTTTCCGGCATTGAGGCAGAAGGAATATATACGCACTTTTCCATGGCGGATAGTTATGATAAATCTTTTACAACAAAACAGTTTGAAATATTTATGGAATTTATCAGCAATCTTAAATTAAAAGGTATTGAATTTAAGCTGAAACATGCAGCGAACAGCGCAGCAATCATTGATATACCCAAAACACATCTTGATATGGTCAGAGCCGGTATTTCAATGTACGGCCTGTACCCATCAGAAGAAGTGAACAAAGACAGAGTTTCTCTTTTACCCGCCATGTCTCTTAAAGCTATAGTTACGCAAGTGAAAAATGTTTCCTGCGGTTTTAATGTCAGTTACGGAGCAACTTATAAAACAACCGCACCTACAACAATTGCTACAGTTCCTGTTGGATATGCAGACGGCTACAGCAGGCTTCTTTCTTCACGCGGACACATGCTTGTCCATGGACAAAAAGCTCCGATAGCAGGACGAGTATGCATGGATCTGACCATGCTTGATGTTGGAAGTATAACGGAAGTCAAACAGGGTGATGAAGTTGTGGTTTTTGGTAAGCAGAATGGATCTTGTGTAACAGTTGATGAAATTGCAACTTTAATAAATACAATAAACTATGAAATTGTTACATTGATTTCCGAACGCGTGAAAAGAGTATATCTGAAATAATCCAGGGCTAAACCTTTATATCAAAAGTTTTGGTTAGCGTTTTATCTTCTCATAATATTAATAAAGCAGCAGTTTAGTTAGAAAAAAACAACCTGAAAGGAGAGGAAAAAATTATGTCAAAGTATGATGTAATAATAGCAGGTGCAGGTCATAATGGATTAGGCCGGATGTTATCTTGCAAAAGCTGGTCTTAACGTATGTGTTGTAGAGCATCAGGATCAAATTGGCGGCGGAGTTCAGACCAGAGAGATGACGCTGCCCGGTTTCAAACACGATACGATGTATGCTCGACGTGGCATGGCTTTATTTGCCCGAACCCGGTATTAAGGGATGAGCTTGAATTGCAGGCAAAATACGGATTAAAGTACATCAGGCCCGAAATTATGACCGGAGTAGTTTTTGATGATGATTCCGTTTTCGTACTTCACAAAGATCTGGACAGAACATGTCAGTCCATAGCAAAGATTTCCCAGCATGATGCCGATGCTTACAGGCAGTTTCATGATTGGTCTATAAGGATGCTTGACATGCTTACAATGGGTATGTTCAATCCTCCGCCGCCTTTTGGAGCACAGATGGCGATGATGGACCAGAGCCCTGAAGGCCGCCAGTTGATAAGAGCACAGATGATCAGCGCCTGGGATGTTGTTGATGAGATATTTGAGAACGACAGGATCAAGATAGCTCTTTCCAGATATGCATCTGAAGCTATGATTAACCCCTTTGTAAAAGGCACCGGTTTTGCTCTGTTCGTTATTCATTCCTCTTACCCACAAATATGGCGGAATGTTTCCCGAAGGCGGTTCCGGAGAATTAAGCGAGTCCATGGGCAGAATGATAAAAGCCAATGGCGGAACCATCAAATTAAACAGCACGGTAAAAGAGTTCAATATCTCCGGTGATGAGGCAACAGGTGTTATTTTAGCTTCAGGAGAAGAGATACTGGCCGGCAAAGCGGTTGTATCAGGTATGAACATTAAACAGATGTTTCCCGGCATGACCGGTGGGTATGCGCTCCCCGAGGGTTTTGCACAAAATGTAAAGAATCTGTCCCCGGCGAACTTTGCGCCTATACATCAGCACATTGCATTAAATGAGCTTCCTGCCTACAAATGTGATAACGAAGATGTAAAAAATGCTTTCTGGGTTGAGTTTTCGACATGCGATAAGGAAGAATACTGGAATGCATTTCATGCTCTTGATCTTGGTCATCCCAGAGACGATCTTTATCTTGCCATCACATACAGCAAATGGGATAAGACAAGAGCTCCCGCCGGCAAGCATACACTTTATCTTTATGGTTTCTGTCCTTATGATCTTGCTGACGGCGGAGCCTAGGCCTGGAAAGAAAAGTGTCAGGAAGTAGCAGACGGCATTCTCGGACATTTCCGCGAAAGAACATCAAACATGGGTGATGATAATATTCTGGGAAGATCTTTCTGGACGCCTCTTGATTTTGAGACACACAATCCTGCATATGTTCGCGCAGACATCGGACATATCGGCCAGTTTAACTGGCAGTCTGCCGGCAACCGTCCTCTTCCGGGCTGGAACTACAGAATGCCTTTGAAGAAACTGTATCTGAGCAGCGCCAGCGGACACCCCGGAACCGGAGTTATCGGCGGCGGTCGTGCAGCAGTTCAGGCGGTAATGGAATATCTTGGAATTGATTTTGAGAAGGTAGCAGCAAAGAAATCTTAAATATGCGGTTTGTTAAAATCCGCATCAAACTTTAAACAAGCCATGCGGGAAATAATATTTCCTGCATGGCATATATTATTGGTATATAGCCGTAATGCATTTTTACATACAGGCTTACAGGCCTTTTTAACCGGCCTTAATAGGGAGTAGAACAGTCATGAAGATGTACAGTAAAGAGGGAGTTGAAATGATGGACACTATGCCTATCGCTCGTGATGGGGATAACATAGTCGTTAAGGGAAGAATGATGGGTGCAATGGTAACTTCCGTATATTGTAAACCTAAAGATCTATGGGATTCTTTAAGCCTGTTATCCTGGCCAGTAATAAGTTATGTGCCGGTAATGATGGTTAAGGGCTTTTTAGCAAAAAATAAAGATAAAAAATAACCGGGTCTATTTTTAAAAATATTTAACTATTTCTTTATATAGATAAAAAGGAGGAGTGTATGAGATTAAAAGACAAAGTTGCCATTGTAACCGGTGGGGCTGTTGGTATAGGCAGGGAAATGTCTGTCACAATGGCTAATGAAGGTGCTGATATCGTAGTAATCGATGTTGCCGATAATATGAATGAAGTTAGCACTGCTGTTAAGGCAGCAGGCCGTAAATGTATGACTATAAAAGCAGACATTTCGAAAAGGGCTGATATCCAGGCAGCAGTTGACAAGGCTATAGCTGAATTGGGGAAAATTGATATTCTTGTAAATAACGCAGCTGTTTATCCTTTCTCTCCTTTTTTGGAATGTACTGATGAACTTTGGAACAAAACTCTTGAAGTCGGATTGTACGGTACATTTCTTTGCAGCCAGATTGTTGCAAGAGAAATGGTAAAGAAGGGCTATGGCAAGATAATCAATATTGCATCAACTCAAGGTATTCTTGGTATTCCTCTTACTGCTCCGTATACAGCGGTAAAAGGCGCAGTTATAGCTCTGACCAGAGAAATGGCTACGGAATTAGCCCCGCAGGAATAAATGTTAATTGTATTGCACCGGGTTTGACTTTGACTGAACATGCCAAGTCAGCAATGCCTCCCGAAGTGATGGCTTTTATGGGACAAGCGGTTCCGATTAAAAGACTTGCAGATCCAAAAGATTATAATGGTATTATAGTTTTCTTGGCATCAGATGATTCAAGTATGCTACCGGAGCCACCTTCTGTGTTGATGGCGGAATTGGCAGCACTATGCTTCCCGGTCTTCCTCCCGGTTGATAACAGGGTAATAGCTTTTTAGTCTCCTCGTTATTTATTACTGATATTGATTCTTTGAAATCGAATAAAGATATTTTTTACAATAACAGCACTAAATAACGGGGAGCTTTGCCTGCCGTATTAGCTCAATATTCATCCAGATGGTTAAATTCGGCATTTTCCAGCCAGAACTCCGGTCTTCTTATAAATTCAATCAACTGTTCTATAAGATATTTATGTTTTTTTTCTTCTTCAATTATTTTTATGATAACTTCTCTACGGTTCTCAAAGATAGTACTCCCAAGCAGTTGCCCATAGATTTCGATACTTTTTTCTTCATTTTTTAAGGCAACCTCATATACTTCCTGATGAGAAGTACTGCCATTAATTTGTACTGCCCTGTCCTTTATGTTTTGGAAAATTTCTTTGGCTTCTTTTAAAATATTTGTATCGGTTAATTCAAAATCGTTTTCTTGTTCCATACTTTCTAAAACTGCATAGTGTTTTTTTTCATCCTGTGCCAGCAAGGTGAAAATATTTTTTAATCCGATATCAGTGGTTTTTATGGCTAAATCCAAATAAAATTTTTCTCCGTTTTTTTCTACCTGCTTTGCGAGTTCAAATATTTTCACTATATGCCTCCTTATCTTCTCTTGTGGATAGTATTGTAACTATCTATTTATATTGATGGTTTTACTCCCAATTATTTAGGAGAAAGGGAAATATAATATATATAATACAACAAAACTTCCTTCAGTGGTAAAATAATATAGTTTCTTATGAAACCTGCAAAGTGAAAAAAATAATGCACCGTTTTCGGGAGATAATATAGAAGCAATAAAACCTAAACTTTTTATATCAAAAATTATAACTGAGCTATAAAAGCGCTGAACTTTAACAACATATTCCTTGACATATAATAGGCTATTATTTAGTATTCTTAAATAATAGCGATAGTTGTGGACATACCAAATCAAATATAAACAGGAGCCTTTTATGAAATATAAAATTTTGATGCTTGTTATAACAATATCTGTTTTCGCTGTTGTTTCACCCTCTTTTGCTGAAGTTGAATGGAGCGTTCAAAGCCGGCTGCAGATGGATACAACGCCAATAGACATTGCTGTTTCTTTGTATGACAAGTGGATTTTCGTATTAAATGATAAAGGCGAGATCCTTTGTTTTTCGAAAGACGGCAGCTTGAAAGAAAAAATTCAGGTTGGAAATCAATTTAATCAAATCAGGGTAGGACCAAGAGATAATCTTCTTTTTCTTGGCAGCAGTAAAAACAAAACCGTTGAGATAATTGAACTTGATTTCACATACAAAATCAGTACAGCCGGTTCACCTTTTAAAGGGCCTTCGAATGCACCGGTTGTTTTGGTGCTTTTTACCGATTTTGAATGCCCATACTGCGCACAGCTTGTGCCGGTACTCGACCAGGTTCTCAAGAAATATCCTAAAGAAGTTAAATTGGTTTTCAAAAACTTTCCTCTTCAAAGCCATAGATATGCGATGAATGCTGCAATAGCAGCGCTGGCAGCTGAAAGCCAGGGAAAATTCTGGGAATTCCATGATCTTCTGTTTAAAAACTATAATCAGCTAAATGACAAAAAACTTGAAGAGATAATAAAGATGGCAGGATTAAATAAGCAGGAATTTGATAAAAAGATGCATGATCCACAGACCATACAAAAAGTCAAAAAAGATACTATTGAAGGAATCAATGCGGATGTCAGAGGTACTCCTTCGGTTTTTATAAACGGGAAACTGCTTAAAAACCTGTCAATGACAGAATTCATAAAGGCTATAGATAAAGAGCTTAAGAAAGTACAGAAAGGCAGCAACTAAGATTTATGTTGCAGGTACAAGGAAAAGATAGCCCGTCAGTTGGTAAGTTTATAAGCTGGTAGGGAAAATATCGGCGATTACAGAATTATCCGTTTGTCCCGCTGTCAGGGTAATGATTTTTTCTGATGATTGATTGTCATATTCCGTTCCTGTGCTATAAGCTTGCTGAACTTATCTGCATAGCTTTTGTGATGCTTCCAATAATGGAAACCTATGGTTCTATCCGGAAATACAGGTTCCAATTCCGTCCCGGAATAAGAAAGCCTATGTAAAATGTTCTTGGCAAGTGTTTTTATAAACAGCTGAGCTATAAACAGGCGTCGGGATATTCGGGAAACGGAAATCCGGTTTTTGATGCTTCCGTTCCTTTTACTATAATTTCAAGAAGTGAAAAAGGAAACCCCATTCCTAACCTGTCGCCCTCAAATTTCGCAATAAGCCTTGCGCCCAAACAATATGGAGAGAAGTTAATTTCTTTCAACAAATATGGCCTTACAATTAAATCGGAGCATCCGGCCCGAAGTCCTCCAACATTCGCCTTAACCCGGTTTCCGGTTAAATACTGGTAGCCTTGTATCAGTCTGCATAGCTCAACAGGCCGTAATGATAGTATTACTACATCGGGGATAATTTCTATCTCTTCGAAATCAGGAGAAAAATAGAATACTCCCTGAGTAGTTGGCGGTTGTAAAGACAGCATATCGGATAAGGCCTTGCGGGCTATGCTTTTTGTTACGTATCTTCCCGAATCATCTTTGCCGAATAAAGCAAAATGATCTTTTTTTGAATCCTTAAACGCATAAACCGTACCATCGGCAAACTCAAGCGGCGACGGCGGGATAAAAGAATCTCCTTTACCGCTGCTTCTTTTCATGATTTCAATATATTCTCTCTGTCCTTTTAAAGGAGAAGATTGATACTTATCAACTAAACCAAGACTAATTGCGGCAGCAATACAGCCTATGCTCTGAACTGTCAGATATACGGCATCCCCCATCATTGTGGTCCTGATTGAATGACAGGAAGTTATGGCAATTCCATCGGGCTGATATTTCATAATTTCTTCCGGAATGTTTTCATGTTTTTTAAATATTCTTACTCCGGCAACCGGAATATTTATATCCGGAACATCAAATGCTTTTACAAGTCTTATCATTAAGTCATTAAATATATTCATTCTGTCTGTTTTCCCTTTAGAATTGATCCCTGACTCACTTTTTTTAAACGCCGCGGCAATAATGAGCTATACAAAATTTTCTATATCATATAGTTTGTATCAGAAAATACCGCAAGCCGATTTTATGTTATGATTTAGCCTGGCGCTTGAAAGGATAGAGCCGGTCTTTGTCGGACTTAATATTTTCCGGGCTTGTAACAAGTCAGCGCATTCTTCTAACTAATTGACATTTGAATATGTTTCTGATAGTATTCAAAAAATAATCGCACTTACTGAAATTGCAATTTTGTATAAAGCAGAAAAATAATGCAATGTGATTGGTTGCAGCGTCAGGCTAAAAATAAAAAATCATCATTAAGCATTGGTGTGGTGAAGCGGCATTCAAGGCGATGGAACTTCTTGATACCGGGAATACTATAACTTACGGAAATCCGGTACCGACAAAAGTTCCGCTGGGTTACAGGAAAGGCAAGGCTATCCTTTTTCTACTGCTGATGAGGATCTTAAAGCCATTTTAGGGTAAAATGTTCATGGCAAACCAGAAACTGAAGAAATTGTATAACAGCCAGGAGAAGAAATGCCACATATCATCATAAAGCTATATCCGGGCAGATCAAATGAGCAGAAGCAAAAGCTTACGGATGCAATAGTAAAAAATGTTGTATCAATTGCAAATTGTGAAGCAAAAACCGTATCAGTTGCGATTGAAGAGGTAAGCCCCGAAGATTGGGCTGAAAAAGTATATATGCCTGATATTTTGGGTAATAAAGACAAACTATATAAAGAACCTGAAAAATAGAATCAAATTTTTCAAGGGATTGATATGAACGAAAATGAAACGGAATCTGAAAGAAGAACAGAAAACAGGACTTTTATCAATTTATACCATAGTGTTCTGATTTCAAAGCGGGAATTTGAGCTATCCTATCACTTCAGGATAAGGAATTTTTCTAAAAAAGGAATGTGTATTCTTGTTCGTGAAGATTCCAAAATAATAGAGCATCTGCACGTTGGAGAAGTATTGAACATGCAATTCTATCCTTTGAAAGAATCGGATCCCATTGAATATTCAAAAGCGGAAATAAAACATATTTCAAAAGATGACCGGGGAAGATTTCCCGGTCATCTTTTGGTGGGTTTAAATAAATTTGAGTCTGAATGATTTGATATCCGGATTTCATGATTATATTATTTAGAATACAGATGCCGCCGTTGCTAAAAACATTGTGCGTGGTTTTATAATATCTAAACAATGAAAGGAGAACAAGATATGAGTAAGACGGAAAAGAATTTGCGGGAAGCTTTCGCAGGTGAATCTCAGGCTAATCGTAAGTATCTGGCCTTTGCAAAACAGGCTGAAAAAGATGGGTATCCCCGAATAGCAAAACTTTTTAGAGCTGCAGCAGAAGCCGAAACCATACATGCTCACGCTCATTTGAAGGTAGTGGGTGGTATAAATAGTACTGCAGAAAACCTTAAGGAAGCCATAGAAGGCGAAACCCATGAATTCAGTTCAATGTACCCGGATATGATAAAGACAGCCGAAGAGGAAGGAAATAAAGCGGCAGTCAGAACATTTTCTTACGCAAATGAAGTCGAGAAGGTTCATGCGGCTCTTTATAAAAAAGCTCTTGATAATATGGATAAAAAAGAACCAGTTGATTATTATATATGCACAGTATGCGGGTATACCTGTGAAAATGAGCCGCCGGATTCATGCCCTGTATGTAATTCAAAAGCAAAAGCTTTTGTTAAAGTGGATTAATACCAATGCCAATCCCGGGAAATCTTCTGACAACCGCGATGGCGGTTATGCCTCATACGGATGTGGACCGAGCTCTTGAGATAGCTTTATCTCTTGATATTCCGTTCTGGCCGCAACTTCCGAATTATAGCTATTATGAAGATATGTATGTTCAGGCTGCGGAGCATTTTCCGGGCATTCTTCTTGATATAGAAAATAAAACCCTCCGGTTTTCACTCGAAAAATTCATCGGCGAATTAGAAGAGACCATGAGCCATTTTGATGAGCCTGAATATTTCGATATCAGCAAAACATATTCCGAAGTCTATCATAAGTTTCTTTCCCGCAATTTCTCCGACCGACCGGCAATCCGTGGTCAGCTTGAAGGCCCCATTAGTTTCGGTTTCAATATTATGGATGAAAATAAGCGCCCTATCCTTTTCGATGATACCGTTCGCCCTTTTATGCTCGAATTTATGACAAAGCGAATAAATATTCAGCTTTCCCGATTAAAAAAACTGAATAAAAATGCGTTTATGTTTATAGACGAACCCGGACTTCAGTTTCTTTTTTCAGCCATGTCAGGCTTCGGGGATATGAAAGCCAAAGGCGAGCTGGATCTTTTTTTCTCAATGCTTGATCGTCCATGCGGCGTACACCTTTGTGGGAATCCGGACTGGGATTTTCTGTTGAACCTGAATCTGGATATACTGTCTTTGGATGTATATACCAATGCCGAAATATTTTCTTCTTATGCATCATCTATAAAGCGCTTTATAGGACGGGGCGGTGTTATTGTCTGGGGAATTGTGCCTACCGGTTTTGAAAATTTTGAAAAAGAAAATATTGCGTCTCTGATTAACCGTCTTGAAGAAACATGGCAGATTCTGGAAAAAAAAGGAATCGACATAAAATATTTATTAAGTAAAAGCCTTCTTTCTCCTGCAACTTGCTGCCTGGTGAATCCGGATAAGGAAAAAACGGTTGAAAAAGCGTTTGAAACAATAAAATCGATATCAGCTATGCTAAGAGAAAAATACCGGCTTTATTGAGTGCGCTGATTAATTATAATGTAAGCAAATCCCTTAGTTGTGATTACAATTGACTCAACCGGGACTTTTTGGAAATACTAAATGGATATAATTCAATCTTTCGTACCAACCCTTATTCCCATTATGGTTGCTATGGACGCTCCGGGAATTCTTCCGCTTTATATAGGCATGACGGAAGGAATTAATAAACCGGAACGTAAAAAAATTGTCCGTCAATCAATCATCACAGCCTTTATAGTTACAGTCGGTTTCATTCTTCTGGGTCAGATGATATTTAATGCCCTGGGAATACTTGTTGAGGATTTCATGATTGCAGGGGGCGGTGTGCTGTTGATCATAGCCGTTTCCGATGTTGTGCGCGCCGGTGAAAAAAAAATTGAGCGAAGTCCGGAATTCGGCGTAGTTCCATTCGGCACACCTCTTATTGCAGGCCCGGGCACACTAACCTCTGCTCTTGTTCTTGTTGGAACAAGCGGCTATATCCCTGTAATATTTTCGCTGATAGTAAACCTTTTATTTGCATGGCTCATATTCAGCCAATCAGAACGTATCATAAATTTTTTCGGAATAAGCGGTTCCAGAGCTTTTGCCAAAGTTGCTTCACTCATATTAGCAGCCTTTGCGGTTAAGATGGTAAGAAGCGGGATTATGAAATTAATATCGAATTAATTTATCCTTTCTGTCTTTAAAAGACTCAGATAGATCATTTACACTGTTTTCGGTTATCATCCTGATATTTTTTCATAAATACTCTTTGGCTTCAAACAGGGCTTGATGGCATTATTCTTTTTCGTTTCTTGACATTTAAGCCTTCAGACTATAGATACTCTAAGAAAATGATTAATGAGTTTTTAATAGAGCCAGTTCCAAAACGTCCCATTCAGGCTGATCTCTGCGTTGGGCTCAAATTTTAATCATAGAAATACTAAATGTATTCCTGTGGTTAATATTTTCGTCCGCTTTGACCTTGACCAAACTGAAACGTTTTGAAAGTGACTCAATATACTACAATTTACCGGGGAAATATGGCAAGCACTGTTAATATCGGCAAAATATCCATAGGGGACAATCATCCGCTAGTAATTATTGCCGGCCCGTGTGTTATTGAAAATAAAGATATTACTTTACAGATAGCTTATTATCTTAAAGAACTATCTGAACAACTTGATATTCCTCTGATATTTAAGGCTTCGTACGATAAGGCAAATAGGACTTCATTAAGTTCCTTCAGAGGGCCCGGACTGTTAAACGGACTTAATATCCTGAAACAGATAAAAAAAGAGCTGGGTCTTACAATTCTGTCTGATGTTCATTCAATTAATGAAATTGATAAAGCAGCCGATATACTAGATATAATTCAAATACCGGCATTTCTCTGCAGGCAGACTGATTTCATATTGGAAATTGCAAAAACGGGAAAGCCTGTAAATATTAAAAAAGGTCAGTTCCTTGCTCCATGGGATATTATAAATGTAGTTGAAAAAATTGCTTCTACCGGCAACAAAAAGATACTCATTACAGAACGTGGTACTACGTTTGGATATAACAATCTTGTGGTTGATTTCAGAGGTATTGAAATAATGCAGGGATCAGGATATCCCGTTATTTTTGATGCAACTCACAGCATACAGCTCCCGGGTGGTGCAGGAAAGAGTTCCGGCGGTGAACGAAAATTTGCGCCAATACTTGCAAAAGCAGCTGTTGCGGCAGGGGCTGACGGTATATTTATGGAAGTTCATCCTGATCCGGATAAAGCGCTCTGCGATGGGCCCAACTCGCTGGTTCTTGACAGCCTTTATGATTTAATTAAAAGACTTAAAGCAATACGTCAGGTTGTTATTTAGACACACCCAATGTGATTGGCTTTATAATAAATAAAACTGGATTACCATGATATTTAAAGTGCCTGATGCCAAAACCAGGCTTAAACATGTAAGGTTATTGCTTCTTGACGTTGACGGTGTAATGACTGATGGTACTATTATTTATGATGACAATAATATACAAACTCAGACTTTTCATGTCAGAGACGGGCTCGGAATCAGGCTTCTTATGCTTGCAGGAATAGAAGTCGGAGTGATTACCGGCAGAAAATCAGAAGCGCTGCATCACAGATGCAAAAACCTTCATATCGGGTATATTTATGATAACGTTAAAAATAAGGTTGAAATACTTCATGAAATAATTGCAAAAACCGGAATAAATGCCGATGATATTGCATACATGGGTGATGACCTTCCGGATATTTCAATTATGAAGGAAGTAGGGATACCGATAGCTGTTGCGAATGCCCATGAGATAATAATTGAAATATCACATATTGTAACGTCAGCCAAAGGCGGGGCGGGGGCTATCCGGGAAATATGTGAAGCCATACTAAAAGCGCAAATGCTCTGGGATTCTGTTATAGAAAGATTTTAATAATGAAACTGTCAAATATATTCAGCAATAAAAAAATAAAAATTGCCTTAATTACATCCATTGTCATTACAATAACTGTGATTTTCGGCGTTATTATCGGCTACCGGTATTTTTCAAAAAAGCCTGAGAGAATGCTTCCTGCCGTTCTTGACGGATCAAGCATATCCTTAGAAAGGATAAGCCAGATCTCTTCAAAAAACGGTATTATGGAGTGGAGTCTTGAAGCACGTTCGGCAATTTACAGCGAAGACAAAAAAGAGGCCTTTTTTAAAGATCTGACTGTTACTTTTTTTACAAAAGACAACCAGGAAGTATATCTTTCCGCTGACAAAGGAACCTTAAAAACCGAATCCGGCAATATAGAAATTAATGGCAATGTGGTAATTAAAAACAATGATTATATGTTAAAAACAGGAAAAATAAATTATGATAATAAAAAACGTATTATACAATCAAAAGCACCGGTTGAACTAACCGGCAAGTCTTCAAATCTTATTGCAAGCTCCATGGCTATAGATTTAAACACAAATAAAGCTGAGTTAATTGGTAAAGTGGACGGGATATTTGGTGATAACTTATCATTATAAAAATAGATATTACTTGCATTTGCTGTTTGTTGCAGTTTTTTTGTTATTTTTAATTCATTCGGGAGACGTACTTGCAGCAGACAAGACAATAAAGCCTAAAAAAGACGGGAGTGTTGAGAAAACCCGTATAACTGCAGATATGCTGATTGTTGACGGAAATTCAGATAAAGCCGAATTCATCGGAAAAGTGAAAGCCGTTCAGGGAACAACCGTTATTACTTCAGACAGATTGAATATTTTCTACCAAAAAGTCGATACAGCCGCTAAAGATAACCCAAAAGAAAAAGAATCAATAAAAGAAATAATAGCAACCGGAAATGTTAAAATATTGTTTGATGATAAAATTGCAATAACCCAACATGCTGTTTATGCAACAAGTACCAGAGTTTTTACATTAACCGGAGTCGGATCTAAAATTACAAGTGGAAATAATTCGATAACCGGATCAAAAATTACCTTTTTCAGAGATGACGGACATGTTAAGATAGAAAGCAGCAGGAGCAATCGTGTTGAAGCTGTCTTTGAATCTGATGGAAAAGGAATATAAATGTCAAAATTGCTTCTTGATAAACTTGTTAAAATTTACAAGAGAAGAAAAGTTGTAAATTCAGTTGAACTTAATGTCGAAAGCGGCAAAGTATTCGGACTGCTTGGTCCTAACGGAGCAGGTAAAACCACTATATTTTATATGGCCGTTGGAATGGTAAAACCGGATGAAGGTAAAATTTCAATTGATGATGAAGATATTACCAGCTGCCCGATGCACATTAGGGCCCGCAAAGGATTGGGTTATCTTCCCCAGGAACCGTCAATTTTCAGAAAGCTTACGGTAAGAGAAAATATAATGGCAATTTTAGAAATGCAGCCTATCTCATCAAAGGAACAGAATGAACGCGCTGACAGACTTCTTGATGAGCTTGGCATTAGTCATCTTTCGCACCAAAGAGCATTACTTCTTTCAGGGGGAGAAAAAAGACGTCTTGAAATTTCACGCACTCTGGCAACAGAGCCGATCTTTATTCTTCTTGATGAACCCTTTGCAGGAATAGATCCGCTGGCTGTGCTTGACATAAAAAATATTATTGTGCATCTAAAAAATCGCGGCATTGGCGTACTGGTTTCAGATCATAATGTCAGAGAAACTCTTGATGTATGCGATATGGCTTATATCATCAGCGACGGGAGAATAATTGAAGCGGGCAATCCCGAAAAGATCGCTTCCAGCGAAATTGCGCGCCGCATCTATTTAGGGGACGAGTTTAAACTTTAATATGGCTCTTGAATTCAGACAACAGCTCAAATTATCCCAGCAACTGGTAATGACCCCACAGCTTCAGATGGCTATAAAGCTTTTGCAGCTTTCCCGTCTTGAGCTTGTGGAAACAATACGTCAGGAGCTTGAGACAAATCCCTTACTGGAAGAGTCTTTTGATTCACATCCGGATGATTCACCTGTTGAACGAAGTGAAAACCCGATTCAGCAGGAACTCCCTGCAGACAAAGAAATTAAAATAGAAGAAAAAATTAATTACGATGTTGACTGGAGCAATTATATTGACGAATATAATACTCCGGGGAAAACTCATTTCGAGACTGAAAGGAAAGAAACCCCAAGCTATGAAACCTTTATTTCCGCTAAGGAATCTTTAAACGACCATCTGCTATGGCAGCTTCTTATGGCCTGCACAACAAAAGAAGATGAAGAAATCGGGAGTTTGATTATCGGCAATTTAAACTCAGACGGATATCTTGACAATTCCATTGAAGAAATATTTATTAACAGTAATTATTCAATCGACAGGATTGAAAGTGTTTTGACCCTGCTGCAGACTTTTGATCCCCCGGGTGTTTGTGCAAGAGATCTTAAAGAGTCTCTCTTAATCCAGGCAAGGCAGCTTAATCTTGACAATACCTTAGTAACTGAAATTATTGAGCATCATCTTAATTACCTTCAAAACAGAAACTATAAAGCCATATCAAAGGAACTCAAAGCCGATCCCAACGAAATTTTGGTGGCAATAAATATCATAAAAGGCCTTGAGCCAAGGCCCGGAAGAAAATTTTCGGATGAAGAACCTCAGTATATAACCCCGGACATATATGTACATAAGCTGGAAAATGATTTTGTAATAGTATTAAATGACGATGGAATGCCGAAACTTAAAATTAATTCCTATTACAAAAATACAATCAGCAGTGGTGGAAAAATAAATAAAGATGCCAAGGAATACATAAATGATAAAATTCGTTCAGCCGCCTGGCTCATAAAAAGCATCCAGCAACGCCAGAAAACGATATACAGGGTCATGGAAAGCATACTCAAATTCCAGAGGGAATTTTTTGAAAAAGGTATAACTTACATGAAACCCATGGTTTTAAGAGATATCGCACAGGATATCGAAATGCACGAATCGACAATAAGCAGAGTCACAACGAATAAATATGCATTTACTCCGCAGGGAATTTATGAATTGAAATATTTCTTCAATAGTTCTATAAATCGTTCAAATGGTGAAACTATTGCATCTTCCGGAGTTCAGGAAATGATAAAAAAGATTATTGAATCCGAAGATCCCAAAAAACCCTACAGTGATGATAAACTAACCGAAATACTTGTTAAAAATAACGTAAATATTGCAAGAAGAACTGTTGCTAAATACAGAGAGATGTTAAGAATACTTTCTTCTAATAAACGCAAACAACCATGAGGAGGATTTAATATGCAAACATCCGTTACTTTTAAAAATCTCGATCCTTCTGACAATCTTAAAGACTACATTTGTGAGAAGCTGGACAAGCTTGATAAATATTTGGACAACCCGGCGGAAGCAACTGTTGTTCTTTTAATAGAAAAATTTCGCCATATCGCAGAAGTAAATATCACAGGCGACCGATTGAGTATATATGGTAAAGAAGAGACAAACGATATGTATTCGGCTGTCGACATGGTTGCTGACAAGCTTGAGATACAGATAAAGAAAAATAAACAAAAAATACGCAAACGCAGAGTAAACCACAAAGATAAATCTATAACCGGAGACCATGAAATTAGTTTATCTGATGAAGAATCAAGCGTGGGGCAAATAGAGATACGGAATATAGAATACAAACCCATGGATATTGAAGAAGCTGCTATGCAGATGGATCTTGTTAATGATAATTTTCTTGTATTTACAAACTCACGATCAGAGAAGATCAACGTACTTTATAGAAGAAAAGATGGAAATTACGGCCTGATTCAACCCATCAGTTAATAAACAGCTTTGATACCGGCGATATGCTTACTTGCAGGCATGATGGAATAAAATGAAAATTCTTGAAGTATTACAAAAAGATACTATCAATACCGATCTCAAATCGACGGATAAGAATGGGATTATACAGGAACTAGTTGATTCTGTTTCCAAAATAACGGGCAAAGACAGCGAAGAGCTTGTAAATGTTATTATGGAAAGAGAACGGCTCGGAAGCACCGGAATTGGGGGAGGCATTGGGATTCCACATGGAAAATTAAAAAATCTTGAATCGCTTGTATTAGGTTTTGGTTTAAGCCGAAAAGGTGTAGATTTTGAATCAATGGACGGGCGGCCAACTCACCTTTTTTTCCTGATTTTAACACCTGAAAAATCTACCGGTCTGCATTTAAAACTTCTTGCACGGATTTCAAGAATTTTAAAAAATGATTCTTTTAAAAAGAAGCTTTTGAAAGCAACCGGTAGTAATGAGGTTTATTCCATAATTAAAGAAATTGATGAAGATTTTTAAAAACAATCCCTTTTGAAGTGAATAATTTAAAAATATTTATAATTACGGGACTCTCCGGATCGGGCAAAAGCACCGCAATTGCGGCATTTGAAGATGCCGGGTTTTATTGCGTTGACAATATGCCTGTTGCTCTTCTCACAAGTTTTCTTAAACTTCCCATAAAAAGCTCAGAAGAGATTGCAGGTCTTGCTTTTGTAATGGATTTGCGTGAAAAAGATTTTTTAACTAAATACAAATCGGTTTTTGATTCAATAAAGCAAAATAATTATTATTTTGAAATCATGTTTCTTGAGGCTGATGAAGAAGTTCTTTTGCAGCGCTTCAGCCAGACAAGAAGGCACCATCCTCTTTCCCGTGGAAAAACACTTATCGAAAACATCAGAATCGAAAAAGAACAGTTAAAGGATTTAAAAACAGTTTCCGACAGGGTAATAAATACATCACGCCACAGTGTTCATGAACTCAAAGCCATAATTTCAGATATTGCATACAAAAGCAAAAATACTTCTCCAATGAATGTTCACATACTTTCATTTGGTTATAAATATGGCATACCTATAGATTCAGACCTGATTATTGATGTACGTTTTCTTGCAAATCCCTATTTTAAACCTGAGTTGAGAGACCTTGACGGAGAGAATCAAAAAGTTGAAAATTTTGTTCTCAAAAACAGGCAGACAAAAACTTTTTTAAAAAAATATCTTGAGTTACTTGACTATTTAATACCTTTATATGAAAAGGAAGGAAAGGCATATTTAACTATTTCTATCGGATGTACAGGAGGCAGACATCGATCTGTAGCTATTGCCGGAAATATTTATAAGCATTTAGAAAAATCCGGAATACGCATCAGTATCTCGCATCGCGATATCAGCCGTTAATTACATACCTTTTATGTTTGTTCACAATTTGCCATAAATTACACACAGGAGCTTTATGATTGGAATCGTTATCGTAACTCATCAACAACTTGGAGATGCGTTGATAGATGCTGCTGAATTTATACTGGGAAAGCATCCTGACAAAGTAGCCTCTGTTTCCATAAATATTAATGAATCTGCCGATAAGCTCAGAGAAAAAATATCCGAAGGTATTAAAAAAGTAAATGATAATGAAGGAGTGGTTATTTTTACGGATATGTTCGGAGGAACGCCTTCAAATTTAAGTTATTCATTTCTTGAAGAAGGCCGTACAGAAGTCATATCGGGAGTAAACCTTCCTATACTGTTAAAAGCTATAAATTCACGAAAAGATATGGATGTAGCAAAGCTTGCTCAATGCATCGAGGTCTATGGCAAAAAAAGCATTTCGCTCGCAAGTGGTATTTTGAAAGGAAATAAAAGGACATAATTTATTGCAGTGGCATCTTATTGAGCTTACCCGGCCCGATATAGAACATATTCTTGAAATTGAAGAAATGTCTTTCGCAGAGCCGTGGTCACTCACTCTGTTTCTTGAAGAACTTATATGTAAAGACGCTTTTGATTATGTGATTAAAATTTATGGAGCCAAAGAAACCGAAACTGTTATAGCATATATATGTACCCGTATTATATACAGTGAGATGAATATCTTAAGGATTGCGGTTTCGAAAGAATGGCGAGGTATCGGTGTTGCTTCCTGGTTGTTGGATAAACTTTTTGAAATTGCTGTTTCTAAAGGTGTGGTATCGGTATTTCTCGAGGTAAAAAGCTCTAACAATGCAGCCTTAGCTCTTTATAATAAGTCAGGATTTGCAAATATAGGCAAAAGACCAAACTATTACACTGAAGCAGGAGAAGATGCTCTTGTTTTAATGAAAAAATTAACCTCATAGTTCATGTTATATGAAGAGGTTATCAACAAAGAGCTATTATTTACAAGGAGATTATCATGAATAGCCGTAAGCCATTTATTGCAGGCAACTGGAAGATGTACAAAACCTGCTCCGAGGCTGTTGAAACTGCCGGAAAATTAGTAAAACTTCTATCACAAACAAGTGATGTTGATATTATGATAGCACCGGCTTACATAGCGCTTGCACAAGTCCATGAGGCTGTGAAAGGCAGTTGTGTTATGCTTGGAGCACAAAATCTTTTCTGGGAAAAAAAAGGAGCCTACACAGGAGAAATATCCCCGGAAATGATTGTTTCGGCTGGATGCACATATATTATTATCGGGCATTCGGAACGCAGGCAGTATTTCGGTGAAACCAATGAAACCGTTAATAAAAAAATCAAAGCCGCAATCAGCTATAATCTTAAACCTGTTTTTTGTATAGGTGAATCGGAAAAAGAGCGCGAAGCAAACGACACATTTAATGTTCTTGACAAACAGGTAAAAATAGGATTAGAAGGCCTTTCGCAAGATAATATGCAAAATGTAACTTTGGCATACGAACCGGTCTGGGCCATAGGAACCGGAAAAACCGCATCAAGTGAGCAGGCTCAGGAAGTGCATTTATTTTTGCGTAATCTCATTGAAAAACTTTTTGGGGAAAACATTGCCGAATCGATAAGAATACTGTATGGTGGAAGCGTAAAACCGGAAAATATCGCAGAACTGATGACGATGCCCGATGTTGATGGCGCCCTTGTCGGGGGGGCGAGTCTCGATGCCGACAAATTTATGCGCATTGTAAAATTCAAAACGGTTGGGTAAACTTTTATATGTCAATACTATTAATAATAATACATGTTATTGCATGTATAGCGATAATAATGGTAGTGCTTCTTCAGACAGGAAAAGGAGCTGATATGGGTGCGGCCTTCGGAGGAAGCAGCCAGACTCTTTTCGGAAGTACGGGAGCTTCCACTTTTTTGAGCAAGGCAACTACCGTTGTAGCCATTATATTCATGATCACATCTCTTTCTTTGGCTTATATGTCAGGAAACAGAAATAAAAGTTCGATCATGGAAAAGGTTAAAATACCTGTAGAGCAAAAAGCAGCACCGGATAGCAATGCTATTGCAATACCTTCCGGAGAACAGACAGCTCCGGCAGCATTGCCGGATACAGGTGAAAAGAAATAGAAAGCCGAAGTGGTGGAACTTGGTAGACACGCTATCTTGAGGGGGTAGTGTCCTACGGGCGTGCGGGTTCAAATCCCGCCTTCGGCACCAATAATAAAAACAGGGGGTTAGCCGATTTATCGGTTAACCCTCTTTCACTTTGAGGGGTGCTTGGTCAACGGTTTGGTCAACACTTTTCAAAAAGCCTTCCATTTGGTCAACAGCTTTCCTGGTATCCGTAGCATCAACTGTGTCATACCTGAGAAACATTTCCCTTGTGGAATGACCCGTGATTTTCATAATAACGGACTCTGGTACACCAGACTTTCTCATGTTCGTATTGAAGCAATGCCGGGTGTCATGGAAAACAAACCCATCTTTAGTACCCCTGCCGTATGGTATCCCGGCAACACGACAAGCCTTCCTTAAAGCAGTTCTGAGGTTCTTTATGGGCTTTCCTTTAAACAGGAAAACATGGTTGTCATTGATTGCTCTAGGAATTTCTTCCAGTATATCATATAGCGCATCACAAATTGGAACCTGCCGTGCTTCCCGATCTTTTGTATCATTAGCGCCAAGTCTAATGACCCGGCCTTTCATATCAACTTTATCCCAGGTCAGATTTACGACCTCTCCCTTTCTCATACCTCCATAATAGCCCGTTGCAACAATAGCCTTTGCGTGAGAAGGCAGGGCATTCATAAGCTTGTCAAATTCTTCAGCAGAAAGAACACGGTCTCTTGTATTTGAACTACCTTTCAGAAGTTTCTTGACCCGCTTGAAAACCTTTATGGTATCACCACTTACGATGTCGTTATCAAACGCCTTGTTTATCATGGCCCTTGCCATTGCAATCTGTTGGTCAACATATGCATCAGCCTGACCCTGAGCTTTCCTCTTGGCCTGATAGTTTTCCAGGTCAGCGGGTTTTAGTTGATTGACAATAGTATCTCCGAAAACCTGATTGAAGCTATTCAAATTGATTTTCAATATAGGATACCTTGCTAGCATCTTTACTCGCTCTAGATCGAGATACCACTTTGTCAATTGATTGAAAGTCATCTTTGCTTCAGGCTTGATATCAAGAATTCGATTTTCAACCTTCAACCCTTTTGTCTTTCCTTCCGCCGCCAAAGTGTCCTTTAAGGAATATCCGCCTCCCTCTATCCTGCGGACTTGTCTCCCTCCGGGAAGACGGTATGAAACCCAATACCGGACCCGCCCTGACTTTTTGGCTTTGACAATGTCTTCTCCGCAAGCGCAAAGTCGATTACGCAAACTTTGTTTCTTGTGGCAAATTGGGCACTCCGCTAATACTGCCATTTTCATTTCCTCCTTTTATTTTAGTTTTTTCACTGGTTGTCTATTTCAAAAACAGTTTTGCTTGAACGCAACCGTTGACTTAACGTTGACCAGTCATTTGCAACTTACTATAATCATATGTTATTAATGTGATATGCTACAATGTCTATGTAGTGGGCAGGCTGTCAATATAAGCGTCCAAATCTTTAACATCGAAAAGAACCCGTCCACCGATACGCTTCGGTTTGATCGGGAATACAATCTTTGCCTTTAGTCCTATTCTGTTTCTGATTGTCTTAGGGGCAATCCCGATATATCGGGCAGTTTCATCGACTGACAACATTCTCGGCATGATTTCTTTCTTTACTTTTTCTTGTCTCATACTCCTCTCCTTGAGAACTGTTTGCTCTCCTTTCCGCCCGGTCTTATCGCACAACATGGCGCGTCCTTGGCGTTCTGATTGTTTTTTGTTAATACCCTGGCTTCTATTATTCCGGTTAATCTTCCCTTTTAAGCATGGGCTCGAACCCCATTACTTTTTTATACTCTGATACCATCATTTCCTGTAATACTTCTTCATACTGTTCAGCGACTATCACACTGTCATATAGCGATAATCCTAATATCCCTCTTTCCATCAAACCCATCAAAATTGCGTTCATTATATGGCTGTCAATGTTCTGTAGTTTTACGCCATAATCAGAACATATAAACTCTGCGATGGGCTGATGTGCTTCTTTAAACCTATCGACCATCCAGTTCAGAGGGTGTTCTAAATCAGGAAATGGAATTCTGCTGTCTATTAATTCATCTCTGATAGCGGACTTTGCTTCTGCTTCATTTTTCGCATTGATAATAACCAGGGAAGCGCACTTAAATGCCTTACGATATTTTTCTCCACCGCAAACAATATATGGGTCTTCCGTGTAATCAATTCCGTTCAGATGATACAGCATCCTGATATGATATGCCGAATAATCAATTTCAACTGTTGGCTCGTTATTGATGAAAATACCCTTCCGCATATGTTTCGGTAGCCTCTGATATGTCGCTCCAAAGGCTCTGCCTCCCTTTTCAAATGATTTCCTGTTGAACACTCGATAAAGTATTTCCTGATTTAAACTGAACTGTAATCGCTTAATTCCGATGTCGTTTAATTGAAATTCTTCATTCAGTATGTCATCATTATTACTTCTTGCCATGGTCATTTCTCGATATTTTTGAGATAAAAACCAGACAAAATCCCATATCCAATGAAAAGATTTTAATCGATGTAAATCCTTATCAGTAGTGTCATTACAAGGAAACATACAGGTAATGGGTAAAGTCTTATTTATGGTATTTAATATAGTGATTGGTTTACTGATATAGTTATCGGTATACAGTTCTTTTATATTTCTATTTCTGAATATTTCAGATAGACTGTTTCTTATTCCTTTCTGATTATATTCTACAAATTCTACTGTATTTCTTTTTTTCAGAATTCTTTTATATAAATCGAACAGAAAGCCGTAAGTGATAACTTGTTCTTCTGTTATCGAAACATTGATATGATGCTTTTTAACAAATGCTCTGTACTTCTCCAGGTCTTCACGCATTTGTTTTGTATGTTTACTGTCTAGATATTTAACTTCAACTTTTTTTGTCTTAATCTTTTTTGATTTGTTCTTTGTATTAACTTTTACTTCTTTATTTAATATGATTAATTCTTCAGGCTCAGGCTTATTGAAAAAGGAAGGGGCAATCATTTGGTATTCTATAAATAACTTTATCAGTTTATGTGTAGCCCACATCCGTGTTTGAAAGCCCGAACTTTTATCCTCATATCGCGACCTTCCTATTTTTTGCTCAATATATTCCAAGAACTCTATGCTATCGATGACAGGAATAAGCGTATCAAATCTGAAAAACAATTGACCGTATCTCGCGTCGTGGACATAATCGCTTCTGCTTCGTGAATACCTTACAGGCATGCCCATTAAATTGGCAATCCAGAGATTTATCAAAACCATTTTCAAAGATTGTTTCGCCCTGTCCGGTGATTTGAATTTTTTGACTAATGTTTCTTCAATTTCTTCAAATATATTATTTGTCAGTGTCCTGAGATTTTTATCTTTTGAATTAAAAACATCGAGTTCCATAGCGTTTGTCAGCCATTCGCCCTGATTGTGAAATGCCTTTGCTTCATCTGTCCATGTGAAGTTGCCGTCCTTAAAATCTAAATCGCTGTGTACTGGATACCTTGGAATAAACATATTTAATTCATCATCCTCCGTTGTTTTTTAGAACTCATTGTTTTCGAAAGTAATATCTGGTCTATTCTTCAGATATTCAAAATCCCCTTTAATTTTTTCTAATTTAGTTTCAATTTCTTCAGCCGTTAATCCGATTTTATCTTTGTACAATATAAATTTAATTAGCTTAACATCTAGTTCATCACTTCTGGCAGATGCTGTGAACCCTATTTTATCCCTGTATCTCGCAAGCCGGTATTCTATCGAAGCATATAAATTCTGAACGAAATCTCCCTTGCTCATATTTAGCTGTTTAGCTCTTTCTTTCAAATTCTGATGTACTTGTTCATCCATAATTACCTGAAATGGTTTATTGCTTGTGTCTTTTTTCATTTTTCATAATCCTTTCAATTTAATTGTCAAATATTCTCAACACTACGAATATAAGCATTAACTTGCGTTTGTCAATATAAACAAGTTATATTCTATTAACATAGTTATTATCATATCTATTGTGTATGGATAAAAGTAGGATTTCGGATATTTTGTGTAAATAATTAAAATAAAGGGTTATGCTTAATCAGGCAGGTTGAAGGACAATAAGTTTTTATGAAAATAAAAAATTTTATTATTTTCAGTAAATATCTTCTTCATCTTCAAATTGTTTCCGAAGCATTTCTATTTTTCTTTGTTCCTCGGCAATTTCTTCCGACATCACCCCAAAAAAAGCGATATCCTTCCAACTTGGGACATCACATCCATTTAATCCAATCCATTCGATTTCTGGTTCTAATGGTTCCTCGCTTGTATATTCTTCTTCCGGCACATCGTCCGTGAAGTCGTCTCTATCGTCGTAATCATCATAGAAATCATCGCTCATATTCATCCCCCTTTTTCAAAAGTTCAATTTCTGCTAATGTGTTTGCCTTACAGCCTTCACAAATAGAATGTGTAATAATTTCGTCCGTATTATTTGAGCCAGGAAATTCTTTTTCCCCGATATCCTTGCCACACCAAGCGCAAACTATCCTGTAAATCATCTTGTCCTCCGAATAAAAAAAAGGGCGTCAAAAGCCCATACGAGCCATTAAAACGCCCCTTTTCCTTTATTGATAGAATGTATATAGATTTAGATAGAACTTGTCTTACAATGCCTCACAATGCGTTCTATGCCACCTTTTGAGAAGTACTTTCTTCTCCGTTTAGATTATTGTGTATGATGAGATTGAGCACCTTTTCCGTATCAGATAGAACTTTCAGACAGGCAGAATGAGCCCCCATTTTCAATTGCTCTGCGTATTTGTGAATATACCGATAACTATTGCCAATCGTGTCCTCGATTGTTTTTCCAACCATCAACGCCAAAGCAGAAGCGGACAGTTCAGCGACTATTTCTTGCAACGGGTCTTGTCCGTGCTTAAGACTACCAAGGACTATATGGTGTCCGGCATGCGCCAATTCATGGAAAAATACGCACTCCTGGCTTGTCGCCAGTGCTATTTCCTTTCGACCCGCTGAATAATATCCGTAATATTTGTAATTGCCAGGAACTGCCTTTATAGATATGCCCCATTCGTAAGCCCTGTCCATCAGCGGTAAATCAGGCAGTTCAATGTTTTCGTATTCTAATGCTTCCCCATCTGTGTCTTCAGCCCTGAAAACAGGGGAAACACCGAACCCTAATAGTTTGTAATTTTTCTCTCCCAGGTCATCCTCTATGCTTCTGATAAATGGAACTAAAATATAGATAGCCTTTGTTCCCTTCTTCACATAGCGATTGGCAGAATTCCATTGACGAATACCCCGTGCATCCATCGAGCCTGAAATGAATACCAGGGTGCGGTTAAGCAGGCTCCAGCTTGAGCAAGGCAAATTAGGAATTGGAAACATAGAATAGGCAATGGCTTGTGGAATATCACCGCTTTCAAAACGCTCTAAAATCTTGTCTAGTGTTTCTTTTACTTTTGATTTCATAATTTCACTCCTTTCTTTCTAATATCCGCATTGACTGCAAGTTATTGTCAGGTGTTTGCCGTTGCGGATTGTGATGTCATTTCCAAGATATGTTCCGTAGGTAAAATGGTGTCCACAATCCAGCCTGTATTTTTTACCTTTCAGAACCTCTTCTAGTATTTGTCTTAGTTCGTCTGGCTCCTTGTAATGCTGTTTCTTCTCTTTCGTCATTTGAACCTCCTTAAACGCAAAAAGGGCAATCACCGGCGATAAAACCGGCAACTGCCCTCTTCGTTTGGTTAATAGTTTATATATCTACTTCCAGCAGGTTAATCTATAATGCTTTTGCTTATGATACCCCCCCCGATAAATAATTTTATATGTGTCTATTACCTCCTCTGTCAGTATGTCCCGCATACCCACAATTTGAAGTCAGCAAATAAGATGACCACGGTGAAAGAAGATAAAAAAATACAATAAGAAAGAATTATTCCGCTTTAACAAAAAGGATTTCGCCATTTTGACGACATTGTGGATATAGCACTGGCAGAGCCTGGCGGGATACTTGCGCTGATTACATAATCTGAATTATCGGATGGCAAACGGGGCGGAAGAAAAGAGTTTTATCGGAAGTGTAGATACTATGGCTTGTTATTGATTTGATAAAGAAAGACTTTGCTGTCGGATAATTGAGGTCTGATTATGTAAGAAAAAAAGCAAGTATCATGACAGGTGGGTAAATGGCACGTCATGTAAGACCTATGATTGTGTGCTTATGTATCGAGAGATGATTTGTTTGATTGGGTATGATGGAACGAGCACTCGGCGCATTTTGATTTGTCTCTACAACCTTGACAGACTTTTTTGTTGTCTAGAATGAAGGGCATATGTTCAAACACTTTTTCAATTGCCTTGGTCATCGGAATATTAAGCGCCCACGCAATGCGACGCAAAGTACAGGATGCTTGACGGGAAAGTTCCGGCGTATATGCCATATTGATTTTACCTCCTTTCAAATAAAAGATTAGAACCTGAACGGTTCATCACCATAGATATGTTTGTTTATGAATTGTGTTTCAATGCTATTGTCAGATAATGCCTCATTTATTTTGGTTTTTATTCGACACTAAACTGCATAACCAAATAATAATAACTACTACAAGTCCGACAATGCCACAGAAAATAGCAAAAATCACATCGGTAATAAAAATTATCGCAATTCCAGCAAAATAGATTAATGTAAATATTCCAACGAACAACTTTATTATTAAATCTGCCATGATACACCTCCTTTATATTTTATTTATTGTTTTGAAAATCAGGAATAAGGGTTTAGCAAAGAATTACACGGGCAAAGAATACAAACACGGAAAGCATTCGGAAGATTACCAAGGAAGATGATTGAGGTGGGAATTTTCACCGGCGGGCTAAGACTATCAACTTGTTGTTAAAGGCTCTAAGCATAACAACAGTGGTATAAGAGAAGAGAAACTACTTTAACAGAATATAGATTGGATAATGTAGAAGTCGACGTTGTTTTAACGGTATTGCGATGCTGTTTCCGATGTTTATTACGGCTTTTTCTTTTATGCTGAAAAACAACGGAATGGGGTGTGAGACGGGATACTGGCAATGCCTATATGGTACTGTAATTACAATATTATTATATCATTACTAAATTTTATGACACTCAGTGTCTTTAAGTGTAATTACGGTGTCCTGGGTGCCTGACACACACACTTTTTCTTTTGTTGATTAGGAATGCTTTTCATGAACATAATCGGCAGTATATTAAAGAAATGACCATTATGAGATTTTTTGAATAAAACACTCTTAGAAATATCTGAGGTGCTGGCAAAGTTCAGTTGCAAGTGTTGGTCAGGGTACCTACAAATATTTAATGATAGATACTTATAAGAATTAAAGATTATAGGTTGAAAAATAATAACGAAAAATTTATCAGATGTGGCAGCGCACCGGTGAAATAATGTTGTTATGTGAATAAGTCTATATCTTACCTGACTGTCCTAAAGCTGTACTGCACTTTCTGCAAAGCACCTACATTTTTCTCGAAAGCAAGACGAGCTTTTTCGGTTGAACATCCGAACCCACTGAAAGAAAAAGAAAACTGCCGTTTTGAAGACAGGGAATAGATCATCCGCGTATGATAACAGACGTTCTCGTGGCTTACCCAAATGTATTCAATCATAGAAGCAGGGAGATCTTTGCCAAGGATTGTTTTAGTATTCACAAGTACCCGAAAATCCTTCAGTGAGGCAAGATTTGGATATAGTTTTAACCAAGTCTGCAAATCCCATTCGTGCATAATGAACTGCCGCTTTTGTTTGGCGGACGATCTCGCTAAGGTAGGCATCAGTTTTTTGTCTATTAATGTGCTCTCAATAATGCTACCAAATTCTTTATTACCAACAAAAAGAGTTGCGATTTCGCCATTCGGTGCTTTGATTGGTTGCTGTTTCCATGAGTTAGGAATGGCTATGCTATAGCCCTCTCCAATAAAGTCTTTGGTTTCTTGTCCGAAAGCGTTTGATATTAAACTCAATATGAGAAAAAGAAAGACATATGTTTTCATAGCACCCCCCATTTCTTTTTTTAATACAAAATAACCTCTCAACTCCTTATCAATTTTTATTCATCTGTAGACAAATAACGGAAAAGCTGGGCGACGCGGCGGTTTTGCATCCGCACGAGCGCTGGGTTAGCAAAAAATTTATTTTGGCATATACTACTTCAGTATTTTGGTTAAAATAACTGTGAGAATAGCACCAACAATTGTACCAATGATACCAAAAGCACTTGCAACTATAGCTGTCTTGTTTTGCGATTTTACAAGATTTTTACTGAGTTTGTGTTGTTCAATTTTTTCTCGTCTTCGCCATTCGTTTTGGACGACTATAGCCCCTGGGTTATCTGGTTGATATTTTAATTGCAACTCTGCCAATTCAATATCAGACATGCTTTCAATTATTTCTTGAGATGGTATGTCATAATATGAACGTGAACGAAAATCTTGTTCTTCTTGCCCGTTTTTCAATGTGGTCATTTTTCACTTCCTAACCCACAAGGGTAAGCGGTGCGCTGTTTAGCATCCGTCTTCACCCGCTGGTTATAGTTTTTTTTATCAATTGTTCTTTATAAATACCAGAGAGGGAGGCGCCACACAGTAGAGCAAATAGTCAGTTTGATATTGTGTGACCTCCTTTCAGAAGCCATTTGAATTTTCCAAATAAAGCGGGTTCATTGGTGGAGTGATGAGTGACGAGCCCAACAATTCCAGCATTATATATTAACCGGTTTATTTTTCCGTTCAAATGAACGCCTCCCCATCAGTAGGTAAGCTATAAGCTTACGCATAACAAACCTCCTTTCTTGCCACGTTACGAATGGCAAAAGGGTGATGGGGAAGCTTGAGCGCCTCCCTTTCTGGCATCTATAAATATTATTTACTATAACAATAAATACACGTAATACATTTTACTATATGTTTGGTATAAAATCTGTATAAAAAGTTATTAATTTATAAAGGAATTTAGTGTTTTTGTCAAAATTTTAGTAAAATATTCTTCAATTACTTATTATTATCTGGTAACACGTATTCCGTATAATACAGAATTTTGTACAATCGGTTTCATTTGTGTTAATTACTAAATGTAGTCTTGAAGAACGAAGGCATATGTAAGGATGCTTCTTACGGAAAGTACACATATTGCAAAAAGTATTCACTGTCCAGACTTTGTATAATAATTGTAATACTATTATCTTTAATCTGTTATCATACCACTATCCCGTCTTTCCCTATTATCTCCAATCATCTCACCTTTATTAATACAATTCCTTCCCTGCTATACTGCCTTTTATCGTATTTTCTTTGTGCTTTATTACTATTTTGAAAAGAGATAGGGGAGAGTAGGACAAAAAGCAAGTTATATGCTAAGGCAGGATATCGGAATACTATCATGACATTATTGTTATTGTACTTTTACAGTGCCCAAGGGTGGAAATTACACTCACACACGGAGTTTGCTTTGCCATTATGACACTTTTTTGCGTTTTGTGTAATTATACAATGTGCCGGGTATCTTCGTTTTACAAGTTAGCGGTGTAATGATTTTTTGGCCAGACAAAAATCAGCTTCCGAATTCACATTGATGCCACCCTTGTTTTTTCCTGTTGAAACAAATTTCCAAATTTTGGAAATTTGAAAATATACTTTTACGCTGCCATCTTGGGAGGGGGCTCCAAACGTTTCTTAGCAGCTTCAATAAAAACCTCATGCTCTTTTAACTTATTTTGAAGGTCTTCAATGTCTCGTTTAATTGCCTCTGCTTTATCTTCAGCAGTTTTCTTGAATTCCTCAACTTTTTGAAGTTCCAATTTTGGAAGTTCATCTATGGATGGCATTTCATCGTCTGTTTGTTCTATCTTTTGAATTATAGGCTTTCCTTTTATCTTTGCTATTTTTTTCAGCAAATCACCTATCCGCATTCCATCCTTAGCAGTGGCTATTTCCTTTATCAACCCTAATTTGGCAGTGCGATATTCAGCATTCTTGTTTAAGTATGTCAGATAGATTTTCTGGCTGAGGTTCAATTTCTCGTAATCTGCATCATTCTCAAAATCTTTGTCATCAACAGCCAGATTTAACGCATTGTAAAACCATGACCTCGAAGGAGCATCGCTCGTTTTTTCCAACTTATCATACATCGCATTCAATGATTTCCCTTTGTGGTTCTTACCCGCACGAGCATTGTCATAATTATTGTCGTAGAATTTTTCAATAAGATATCGACCTACAGCGATACTGTTTGTATGATTTGCCTTAATAAATTCGATAACCTTTTCGGTTGCTTCTTTCACCAACGCCTCATCTACTGTTTCTTCTTTGGTATCGAAGGTTTCACATCCAGTTAATTCGGATATTGCCAATGCTATTTTGTTGCCTGATTTGGCTATATTCTTTCCATCTCTAATACCTTCTTTCCCAAATTCGAGTTGTACCGATTTAACAGCGGAGAAATCGCCGCCAGTTTGTTTGAAATACTGGTTCATCTTTTCTGGTGATACACCCCGATAGTCGCTTGATTTATGGGCTGGTTCGGCAGAAAGTCCATTATCACTCAAAAACTTAGCGAGGTCTAAGGCTTGCTCTTTCGGCATAGAATAACTTGCTTCATCGGGCTGACCATAACCAATAAGGCATTTGACTTCTGGTTTTTTTAATTTATTGACTTCTTTTTTCAGATTGTCATCATCAATGCCGTGAAGCCAGAAAACATATGTTTTTCCAGGGTCAGCGATATTGTCTTTTATCATTTTGATGAAGGTAGGATGTTTTTCTGCGTCGGTCTTTGAATTTAAATCCGCTATCCTTTCTTCAATATTACTCTCCTGAATTTTCTTTGTTTTTTCGTCCTCAATGGGTCTTTTGAAAGCCTCATTGATTATGGCGTGGCATCCAAGCTTTTTCCTGACCGCTCTCGCTAATTTTCCAGCGTTGTCATCATCCCCATCTACGCCGTGCGGAGCAATGAGAATAATGTTTGGATTTTTGTCGCCCTTAAGCACTTCAATATCTTTTTCTTTTAATTTCTTTTTTTGTTGTGGCATAACACCTCGCTGTATAAAAGTAATAAGTTAATTAGACAGATATCGCCGAAATACTTAACACATAATTACTACAACATATTGTGTTTGATATGATATATTATAGCAATATGTTGTAGTTAAAATGCTATTATGACTTCTTAAAATGCATGGTGGTGCTGTGATGAAATAAGACAAACGATTTGTCTATGTTGATAAAATAATGGATAATTATCGTATGTCTTTATTTTTATCGGCAAGTTCTGGCAAGACTTTAATACTTTTTTAAGGAATAAATAAAAATGTCTTTTCTGTGTAGTCTTAGTTATCGATTGTTAGATGTATTAGGTTTTTTCTCAGGCTGTTCGGATATAGTCTCTTCCTCCTTAGCCTCACACGTAATCTCATAAGCAATAAAAAGTGCCACTCCAGCAAGAACGAGCCACCATAAATTGATTACTACCCACAGCATGCCTACGAGCACCACGAATGCGCCTACAGCTAACAATATAAACTTAATAAATTTCATGTATGCCTCCTAATTGTTTTAATTTTAACTAAATCATAAAAACGAATATCGAATAGCCTAAATGTATGAAAGTATGTTTCAGACTAATACATTTTCATAATTTCTTCTTTTTACTAAAGTCATGTTCTTTCCTTCCGATAATGAAATAAGTAAATATGACATGGAAAGCAGATAGCATTAAAAGAGAACACCAATAGACATCAATTATTTATTATAGAGGGGTACAAAGAATGAAAAAGGAATTCAAAAATCCTGAAATGAGTGATGGAGGTGAAAACTGGAATGTCGTTACAGGTTGCGACAAATACAGCGACGGATGTCAGAATTGCTATGCAGAAGATTTAGTTGAATGGCTTAAAGGAATGGGACAGCAGGTGTATAAGGATAATGGCTTTAACTTAACAATACATTATGATAGATTGTACACGCCGATAAACAAGATGGCAAAAAAACCTAAAAAACCAGTAAAAAGTTTTGTTACAGATATGGGAGACCTCTTTCATAAGAAAGTGCCAGACGATTTTATTTTCAAGGTATTTGAAACGATGCTAAAGGTTCCGCAACATCGCTTCTATGTACTTACCAAAAGAGCCGAACGTCTTGGTGAGCTTGGTCCTCTTTTGCCTTGGAAACCTTGGATTTGGGCGGGAGTAACGGTTGAGGCAGATAAATATATTGATAGAATAGACCATCTAAAAAAACTTCCATCAGATGTTAACAAATTTTTAATGCTTGAACCACTTTTAAGTCCAATGCCAAAACTGGATTTGAAAGGAATTGATTGGGTTGTTGTCGGTGGCGAAACCAACAGCAAAATGAAATTCAGAGAAATTAAAGAAGAGTGGGTTGTAGATATAAGAGAACAAGTTAAAAAAGCAGGACTTCCTTTTATGTTTAAACATTGGCCAGGTAAAACGCATAATATAAAGGAAGCATTTTTAGAAGGAATGATATGGGACGAATATCCTGAGACATTGACACAAAATATCGATTGGGATTTATACAAGAAAACAGTCCAATAAATGATGCCTAAAATAATATTATTAATATATTTAATATGTTAGCATACAAGTACCCCGTCTTTTACAGGCACCCATACTATGCCAATTTATTAATTTTTGAGTGTCTTACGAATTGTTGATTAAATTTGAAAATAAAGTGGAAAGAAGCGGATATGGATAATTAAAGCAGGATTTCGGTATTATGGTATGATAATATACTGTTATTATTATATTGTTATATTATCGATATCGGGTTAAGATAGGAAACAGCGGGGTTCAGCTTTAACTGTCCCCGCCATCTTGTTCGAGACAAAGATTAAAATAGAAAATAATTGCTTTGCTAAAAAATATGATTTTTTGGTCAACACTTGGTCAACACATTGCAGAAAATAGCCTTCTGTTTCCCCTAACGGCCCTTTGCTTCCTGATTAATATAAGTATCTACAATCAAAAGACAATCCATCTTACCCGGCATATCCCTATGACCCTCTAAAATGCTCTTACTTTACATTGAGGGGGTAGTGTCCCACGGGCGTGCGGGTTCAAATCCCGCCTTCGGCACCATCTATAATAAGAAGAGGGTTAACCCAAAACTGGGTTAGCCCTCTTTTGGTTTTCAAGGTCTTGATCATGCAATTATTTTTATATCTCAACCTGATCGAAACCTTTGGCAAGAAGAAGAAAGCATAAGAGATGTTTTTATAGCTTAAGCAATTGTCATAAATCTGTTCCGATTGGGTATGGGTACTTACGCTATAATAAAAAATTCTGGAAAAAAATGGAAAATATTGATAAACCGTTTTTTTCCTATTGACATTTCCGTTGCAATTTAGATATGTTCTATAAAAAATTGTATTTGAGGATGTTCGGCGCACGGAATACGGTTTGAATCCGTAACGGTCCCGCCGCTGTAACCCTGCCGCTGCATTAGCGGAACCCTTTTAGCATTGCTATGCCACTGTTTTGACAGACCGGAGAGGTTTATCATGATGGGAAGGCGGCTTCAAGGGCGGGGGAGTCAGAAGACGAGCTGAATATCTTATGATCCAAAGAGCTTGATGGCAAAGGGTTCTGGTAGGCAATATCGCCTGTCGGAGCCCTTTTTTTATTTCCGGCGGGGTAAATTCATTGTATAAAGGTGAGGATATGAAGACCCAGATTGAAAAAGCAAGAGAAGGAATTATTACTGAAGAAATTAAAAAGGTTGCATTGAATGAAGGTTTGTCCGATGAAATCGTAAGACAAAGAGTGGCTTTGGGAGAAATAGTAATTTCAAGCCACCCGAAACGTAAAGATCAGAAAATAGTAGGAATAGGCAAAGGCTTGAGAACAAAGGTCAACGCTTCAATCGGAACATCTTCGGACATATGTGATATTGATGCTGAAGTCAGAAAGGCTATGGCAGCAGGGGAAGAAGGCGCTGATACGCTTATGGAGCTTTCTGCAGGAGGAGATCTTGATGCAATCCGCCGGGCCGTGCTTGCAAATACTGCTTTGCCGGTTGGAAATGTGCCCTTGTATCAGGCATTCAAGGAAACCACGGCAAAATATGCAAATCCGGGAAAACTTGATCCCGAATACCTGTTTGACCTTATAGAAAAACAGCTTGATGACGGAATCAGTTTTATGGCTATCCATTGCGGTATAAACCGGTATACCATAGAACGCTTAAGAAAACAGGGTTACCGTTACGGGGGTCTTGTTTCAAAGGGTGGGACGTACATGGTTGCATGGATGGATATAAACAAAAAGGAAAACCCGTTATACGAGCAATTTGATCGCGTCTGCGCTTTGATGAAAAAATATGACGCAGTACTTTCTCTTGGAAACGGCATCAGAGCCGGAGCCATTCACGACAGCCATGACAGGGCGCAGATGGCGGAAATGATCATAAACTGCGAACTCGCCGAGTTGGGGCGTGAAATGGGATGCCAGATGATGGTGGAAGGTCCCGGGCATGTGCCCCTGGATGAAATCGAAGGAAACATAATGCTGGAAAAGAGAATGAGCGGAAATGCACCTTACTATGTTTTAGGACCTCTTCCATTGGATACAGGTGCAGGATATGATCATATCGTATCAGCTATCGGAGCCGCCAATTCAGCCCGTTTCGGTGCTGATCTGGTATGCTACATCACACCTGCCGAACACCTTGCGCTTCCCAATGAACAAGATGTGCGGGAAGGTGTCAGGGCAACACGGCTTGCTGTTCGTATCGGCGATATATCCAAATATCCCGACAGGCGCGAAAGAGAAAAAGAAGCCGCGATGGCCAGACGTGATATGCGCTGGGATGATCTTGAAAAATTGCTTATGTTTCCCGATAAGGCAAGAGAGGTCCGTCAGAGCAGAGCGCCTGAAAATACACAAACCTGCTCCATGTGCGGAGATTTCTGCGCCATGAAAAAGGGTATGGAAGTTTTTTCAGGTGATATCGGCGGCGATAAGATTTCATGCGCAGGAAAATAATTTTGGAATAATATACAAATTAGTTTAACATTGTATGATGGTTAGAGGATTCAAGCAAGATTCTTAATAAACACTTGAACCCTGGAGTCCTTGAACCCTTGAACCCTTTTTCGAAACAACCAAAAGGCATAATGCTATGGACAAACTCGATAAAACAATAAACGCTATTTTTCCTCCGGACGCACCATTTTACGAAACTGCTCTTGAGCGCCTGGCTCAACAGGCCCGTCCGGCAGGAAGTCTTGGTGTTCTGGAAAATTTATCGGCAAGGCTTGCAGGCATTGCAAAGACAATTGATGTAAGATTGAAAAGAAAAGTAATAGTTACATGTGCCGGAGATCATGGAGTTGTGGCGGAAGGTGTTAGCCTTTTTCCTCAGGAAGTTACACCTCAGATGGTGTATAATTTTGTTAACGGAGGCGCTTCAATCAATGTTTTGGCCCGTCATGCCGGCGCAGAGGTAAAGGTTGCTGATCTTGGAGTTAACCATGATTTTGAGAGTGACCTTCCCATTTTTCATAAAAAAATCCGAAAAGGCACATCGAACATAGCTGTTGGCCCTGCAATGTCAAGACAGGAGGCAGTTAGTTCCATTGAAGCCGGTATTGATATGGTAGATGAGCTTTTCAAAGAAGGCACTGTTGATATTCTGGGTACCGGCGATATGGGCATAGGAAATACCACTCCTTCTACTGCCGTTATTGCTGCTATTTCAGGTATTGATGTGGAAAAGCTTACAGGCCGGGGAACCGGAATTGATGATAAGGCTCTTAAAAACAAGATAGAAGTCATCAAAAGAGCAATAAAAGTAAACAAGCCTGATCCCAAAGACGCCATTGATATACTTTGTAAAGTGGGCGGTTTTGAAATCGGCGGTCTTGCCGGTCTTGTTCTTGGTGCTGCCGCCAGGGGCATACCTATAGTGTGTGACGGTTTAATATCAACAGCCGGAGCTTTGATTGCATGCAGTCTTGCTCCTTTGGCAAAAGAATATCTTTTTGCAAGCCACCGTTCTGTTGAGGCAGGGCATGGTTATATGCATGAAATCCTTGGCATAGAACCTTTGCTTGATTTAAAATTTCGTCTGGGTGAAGGAACCGGCGCTGCTGCTGCAATGGAATTACTCGATGCTTCAACCCGCATTCTGGCAGATATAAAGACCTTTGAAGAAGTTGCAATAAAAAATGCCCAGATATAAAAGTTCTGAAAAAAAGCCTGATTTGCCGTTTTTAAATGCCGACTTTGCTTATGAGGATTTTCAGTATCTTGAAGATCTGTCTACTGCCTACTGGTATTCCGAAATACTTTTTGCGGCAATAAAGCTTGGTCTGTTTGATTTTCTTGAAAAAGGAATTTCATCTCTTGATAATCTTGCCATGGCCGCATCGTGTGGCAAAGAAGAACTGCGACGCTTGCTAAAAGCCATGGAAAAGCTGGCGCTTGTATGTCATGATAAGAGCTTATGGTTTAACAGTCAGACAGCAAGTATGTTTCTTGTGCCAGGGAAACCTTCCTATATGGGAGATTATTTTCTGTATAGAAAATATATGCAGCCGCAGTGGCAGTCTCTTGTGAAAAAAGTTTCAGTTAATAAAGATTGTGAAAATATCGGAAACGATAATGAGATTATTTCCGAAGAAGATGAGTATGAATTAAGAAATCTTAATTATGTTATGACTGCCGATGTGTTGATACAGCAAAAAAGCAAGGAAATCGTAAGTCTTCTTAATCCTTATTCGTGGCGTCTGCCTCTTCTTGATATCGGAGGCGGCGCAGGTTCGCTGGGTCGCGCATTAATTAACTCAAAAATTAATGATAAAAAAAAGCAACCGGATGAATTTCCGGTTTCGGTGCTATTTGATTTGCCTGAAGTTATCAAAGCAGCAGGAAAACTTTATCCCGGTAAGGATAGTTGGCAGTATTTTGAAACCATGGAGGGAGATTTCAGGCTTCATGAATTAGACAGAGACAAGAAATTTGGCCTTATTGTGATGAGCAATTTTCTTCATGCTTATGGTCATAAAGAGGCTCATGAAGTATTCCAAAAAGCCGCAAGCCTTCTTGAAGCAGAAGGTATTATACTTATTCATGATTATTTTCCGGATCGGCGCGGACGCTCCCCACAAAAAGGGACATTATATGATCTTAATATGATGTTAAACACTTATAATGGAACCTGCCATGAAAGCTCAACCATAAAGGTTTGGCTTGAAGAAGCCGGTTTCTGCAATGTTAAGGTTATTGATCTTGGCACAGATACTTCAGTTATTTTAGCTGCACAAGATCAATTTCAATACAATTCGGCCATTGATATAAATGAGAAGACAAATCATAATGAATGGGTATATGCAGCTTTTGATGAAGGATTTAAAAACGCTGTTATTCTTCCTGCAGTAGAGATTGCAACAGGTTCATGGGTAAGACAAAAATGCAGGTTCGGATGCAGTGAATACGGGAAAAAACTGCAATGCCCGCCGTATAGTATCAACTATAGTGAAACGGAAGAAATGCTTAAATCTTATTCATGGTGCATGCTGGTGGAAGATATGCCGCCCGGAAATAAATTTCATAAAAAACTATTAAATCTTGAAAAAAGGCTTTTTCTGGCGGGATTCCATAAAGCTTTTTCATTCGGAGCAGGCCCTTGTACTGTTTGTAAAAAATGCCCCGAAGATAATATCTGCCGTCATCCTGATAAGGCCCGCCCTTCCATGGAAGCTTCCGGAATAGATGTATATGAAATTTGCAAAGCAGCAGGAATCCGTCTTAAACCGGTATCGGAAAAAGGGCGTTATGTAAAATATATCGGCCTTTTGCTTCTGGAGTAATTACAGTGAAAATACTATTCGTACAGGTTCCCACTTCACATCTTGGCGCAAAGGAACGTGTTTATCCTCTTGGCATTTCAAGACTGGCCGCCCTTGTGCCTTCCGGTTTTGATAAATCGGCCCTTGATATGAATCTGTATGCCGATCCCTGGCCCGAATTAAAAGAAAAACTTGAAAAAATACAGCCTGATATCGTTGCCTTGTCTTTCAGAAACATTGATCCTCTTGCAGGCCAGCAAACATCTTATCTTTCTTCTCTTAAAACTTCCGCCATACTTGCCCGTTTGATTGTGCCAGGTGCCGTTATCATTGCAGGCGGTCCTGCTTTCACACTTTTTGCAAAGCGCCTGATGGAAGAAATACCTGAGATCGATTTTGGTTTATGCGGTGAAGGTGAGCTTTCTTTTGCAAAAATATTGTCAGGCTTTCCTGATATTCAATCCGTACCTGGAATTGTCCGGCGAAACGGAATAGAAATCATACAAAACCCGAACGGGCCTTTTATATCAATGGATGAAATTCCTCATATTGATGCAAAAAGTTTTTGCCCCAATGATTATACAAAAGGCAATCTTTATGTTGCGGCCATGGGGATTGAAGGCAAACGTGGCTGCGACTTAAAATGCGGCTATTGCCTGTATCCGCGTTTAGGCGGGGTCAGGATGAGGCTGCGCAGTCCTGATATAATTGCAGATGAAATGGAAAGACTTAATAAGGAATTTGGAATAAATCTTTTTCATTTCACGGATCCTGTTTTAAACCGGCCGGCAGATCATTTTGAGGCCATCTGCAAAGAAGTTATTAAGCGAAACCTTGACGCGAGCTGGACCGGCTTTTTCAGAGAAGACACATTTACCGAATACAATGCAGATCTTGCGCAAAAAGCCGGACTTGTTGCCTGTTATTTTTCAGCAGATGCACTTACATCTCACGGTTTAACTCTTCTGGGAAAGGCGCTTACAAAAGATGATATACTTCGGGCATCAAAAATTACAGTAAAATACAATATCCTTGCAATGTGCCATTTTCTTGTAAACCTTCCTTTTGAGACAAAAGAGCATATTGAGGAAGCGGAAGAAATGATGGATGAGATTCTTGATATACATGCCGGTTGCGAAAATCTTGGAGCCGTGATTTTAAATACTATACGCTTATATCCCGGAGCAAGGCTGACAAACAAACTTATAGAAAGCGGTCTCCTTGATCCTGATATCGACCTTTTGTATCCTGTTTACCATAACCCTCAAAATACTTCCTATGTGCTTCATGAGCTTGAAGCAAAATGCCATGAGGCAGGTGTTTTATCGAGATTAAAGATTGATAAAAAAAAGGTATTGTTTTAATGAATATATGCGTTCTTGAGCATCCAAGAGTCCGTTCAAAAGAAAGATTTAACGATATTGCCAGCACTCCTTTGTGGTCATGTCTTATGGGGGGCTACGCTGCTTCCGGCTTAAGAAAAGCCGGACACGATGTGGTTTTAATGGATACTACCGTAACAGGGTGGGATTTTGAAAAAACAAGGCTGGAAATTCTAAAACTTTCTTTTGATATGCTTTGTGTGAATGCCGTATATTTCTGGGAAAACACAGGCCTGGTTTTTGATCTTTTGGCTAATCTCAAGAAAGACGGTTTTTGTGGCCATATTACCCTGTTCGGCTTTTTTCCAACGCTGGCGCATGCAGCCATTCTTGAAAATATTGCTTCCGTGGATTCTGTGGTAGTCTGTGAATGTGAAAATACTCTTACAGAACTTGCAGACTCACTTTCAAAAGATAAAAACCTTGCCGGTATAGCAGGGCTTTGTCTTAGGACTGAACACGGCATTACAATTTCAAAGCAACGCATCCCGGAACAGAATATAGATAAATTTTATTTTCCTGAAAGAACAAATACGGATGATCAGACCGTCCCTATACTTGCAAGCCGGGGATGCTACAATCACTGCGCCTTTTGTCTTGTGCCGTCGTTTTATAATGACGGAGCGTTGTGGAGAGGAAGATATCCGGAAAATATTTATCAGGAAATATCCGCACTTGCAGACAAAGGATGCAGAGATTTTTATTTTGTTGATCCTAATTTTATCGGTCCCGGAAAGAAAGGAAAAGAGCGCATTAATAAGCTGATGGAGCTTATCCGGCCTTTAAATATAAGTTTCGGTATGGAAACAAGGCCGAATGATCTTGACCCGAATATACTTGAAAGCCTGGTTTCTTCCGGGTTTAAGACGCTTCTTCTCGGCATTGAAAGCGGTTCAAGCTCTGTGCTGACAAACCTAAACAAGGGCGCATCCATCAATTCAGGCGAAAAGGCAATAAAATTATGCCGTGATGCAGGAATTGAACCTGAAGTAGGATTTCTTATGTTCGTGCCGGACAGCACTCTTGAGGACCTTAGACACAATTTTGAATTTCTGCAAAAAAATAATCTGCTTGATCGCCTGGAAAGAACAGCAAACCTGCTTTCGCATCGCCAGTTGGTGCTGATGGGGACATCGGGCTACCAGATGTTTGAAAAACAGGGCAGACTGAAAAAAGCAGGGGTGCTTGGTTTTGAAGGTGAAGTAGCTTATCAGGATATAAGGGTCAAATGGGTGTCCGATCTTATGGTTCATGCTTGCCTTTTTGTGCTGGAAAATATGGAGAGACCGGATTCTTCCATTTATTGGCGTTTATGCGAAAAAGAAGGCGCAAGAAATATCGAGCTTGTTAAAACAAACGATTATCTGGTAGAATTATTTAAACGTTTTCTTGCAGATGCAGCAAAAAGCACTTTGCTTGCGCCTGTTTCACAGATAAAAGATGTGATTGAAAAAGAAGTTCTTTCATGCATAATCCGTCAGGCATGAGTCAATAAAATAAACAGGCTCAATGGAATATATCAAAAGCCGGAGTAAATTTTTATGCGCAGGTTTATCGTAGGGGTAGGAGCAGGGCAAAACGCTGACAAAGAAGCTGTGAGAACTGCTGAAAAACCCGCCGAGGTTATAAATATAATAAGAGAGCTGAAGCTCATATAAAAATATTTAAATTGTTTTGGAGGTATGTTTGATCCGGATATCAATTCCAGGTTCTGAAGATTTAATATTAAAACATCTCGTTCTGGATTATAACGGCACCATTGCTTTTGACGGCATCTTATATGACAGTGTTAAAACGGTTTTGCCGGAATTATCCGATCTGATAAAAATTCATGTTCTAACTGCGGATACATTCGGAAACGTAAAGCAACAGATAAAAGATCTGCCCGTAAATCTTCATATACTTACTTCTGATCAACAGGATAAACAAAAGCTGGAATATGTTATAAAGCTTGGAAAAGAAAATTGCATCTGTATAGGAAACGGAAGAAATGATAAACTGATGTTAAAAGAAGCCGGTTTGGGTATAGCTGTAGCTCAGGAAGAAGGAGTATGCACTCAAACTGTTTTAGCAGCCGATATTATCTGCAAATCCGTAATATCAGCGCTTGAGCTTCTTTTGCATCCTAAAAGATTGATCGCAACTTTAAGAGTTTAGAGAAGAGCCGATTGGAAATGGACAAAAGCGAAATTCTATATGGAATTCATCCTGTATTTGAAGCCGTCAGGGCAGGCAGAAGAAAAGTATATGAAATCTATATTGCAAAGCAAAAAGATTCAACACTGTTAAGAAATATATCCAAACTTGCAGAACCGGCAAAAATCCCCTTAATATCCGTTAAACCCGACCATCTGACAAAAATTACAGGATCAGATTTCCAGCAGAATATCGCAGCTAAGGTAAGCGAATACCCCCTTATTGCGTTTGAGGATATTTTAAACAGCATAACACAGAAAAATTATGATTTTCTTTTATTGCTTGATACAGTGGTTGATCCCCAAAATCTCGGTGCTCTTGCAAGAACCGCTTTATGCGCAGGAGTATCCGGAATTGTAATCACAAAAGACAGATCCGCCTCCCCTACTCCGGCCGTATCCAAAGCATCAGCAGGTGCGCTTGAGCATATTTTTCTTTCAAAAGTTACAAATATGGTCAGCTCTATAAAAGAAATGAAGGACAGGGGCATCTGGGTTGTGGGAATGGATGCTATGGCGGATATGCCTGTTTTTAGCTGTGATCTGAAAGGCCCGATTGCTTTGGTAATAGGAAGCGAAGGCAAAGGCATCCGCCAGCTGGTTAAAGCAAATTGTGATTTTCTGGTCTCAATTCCACAGAAGGGCGAAGTCAGTTCGCTTAATGCTTCTGCCGCCGGAGCTGTGGCAATGTATGAAGTATTCAGACAGCGAAATTTTACAGGCCGTTTATCAAACAGCGAAATACGATAGCAGCTATTGAACTATGATTTAATGCAGTTATAAACCGGATTTTTACCCGGACATGTTGAGAAAATGACAGACTTGGGAGTTTTGTAAAAACCGTCAATCATTAATCTATCCTGTGAGATGATGTATCTGTCGTATCTTCATTTATCATCCGCTCCATAATCTGCTTATTTCGCATATTTGTGAATCTTTTTTGCGTACCGAAATCAAAAGCGAATGAAGTATAAGCTGCTATAAAGAGTGACATAAATATCGCTACTATCCAGGTTTTTAAAACTCTCCAGGCTAATAACGGAGAGGTTTTCCCAAAAAATTCTTTAAGTATCAAAACGTTATTTTTTTTTAGAATATAAACACATAAATACAGGACAATAGCATCAATAATATATAATATTGAGCACATTATGCATATAGCTTTGAGCACCACAAACGATATAATAGCTTCATAGGCACAAAACAAAGCCATAATAAATAGCATAAGCGATATATATGTATATGCTGCTTTTAAGGCCTTAATACGAAAAATATGGGCATTAAGCAAAAACAATAAAACAAACAGATGCGCAAAAAGACCCAGTGTAGCAACGGGTATACCCATAAATCGGGATGCATCGCTTTTGGCGACCTTATCACAGTCAAAAGTCTCATTTATTGCACAGAAACTTTTAGTGGTAGGTTGTATAATATTAATATAATGATGATGGTATGTAAGATACCCGGAATTGACAATACCTATAAGCAAAAGAGAGATAAATGCTGCGGCCCATTTTGTATTTATTGTCTGTTTTCTGCCGGTTTGAGAAACTGCTATAGTCATAAATATCTTTCACATTTCCTAATTTGAACTGTAGTCAATACAGTCAGCGCTATGAGTTTTACACATTATTTTGTAATCAGCTATGAATCTATTTCACACTTCAAAATCTATAGGTAATATCATAAATCAGTATTTCAAGCTGTTTTTCATAATGCCAGAACGAATTAAAACCAAAACACTGAAGCCCCAAATTAAACGAACTGAGAAACACCGTGTATATCAAAAGCCGGGTCAAACTGGTGGCAGATAAATGTTTGTTTGATTAGACGTTTTTATTAGATAAGAGTCCTTCGTTAAGCTGAGTTAGTTGTAGATACTGATACCATTCCTTTTATAAAATTAATATATAGTTATCTGCTATAATCGAACGAATTTAACTATTTCATGAGATATATAGCAGACTAAAGATAGAAACAAATTATAGATAATTACATTTTAATTTATTAACTGTGTTACTTATCAGATACCGGAAACATTATCAAGAAGTAATTTATCAGGAATTCCTGAAAATCCGGGAATTGGAAGTGACATTATTTTTTTATGTTGCTATTCGAAATTATAACATTTATAAGAAATAGAGAATATCATTGGTACCTTCCATTCTATTGATTGCAGTAATTCATTACTGTAACCATAGTTTTAATCTAATCGCAGATGAATAAAATGAATTTTAAAAACACCATATCTCCGCAAATAGAAAAAAACGGATTGGTATTAATTGCATTTGCGATGGTAATTTTATACTGGGTTATTGACTCTCTTGCATCCGGTCTTTTATTTACACGAATACTTATAGTAAGTTTTGTTATTATATACGGTTTTTTTACACAGACATTGATTAATACCCGTAAAGCAGCTCTTGAAGAAAAAGAAAAAAGTCAGCAGCAATTGATACAGTCAGAAAGCCTTGCGGCAATCGGCCAGCTTGTGGCAGGCATTGCGCATGAGTTAAATAATCCCCTCTCAAGTACGGCAAGCCTTATTCAAAGCGATATCGAACTAATTAATGAAATAAAAGATAAAAGAGATATTGATCATGAAATACTTGCTGACCTCAGATTTTCGCTCAGGGAGATGAACCGGGCCGAAACAATAGTTAAAAGCGTTTTAGGACTGTCCCGCCAGACTCAGACATATGCTGAAAATGTCAATATCAATAAAATACTTGATGATGCATTAAGAGTTCTGCACAATCAATACAGTTCAAGCAATATAGAAATTGTAAAAGATTTTGATGAAAATTTACCGGAAATTAACGGCAATTTTGCAAACCTTGGGCAGGTATTTATTAATGTAATAAAAAATGCCCTTCAGGCGCTGCCGGATGATAAAGGATTCATATACCTGAAAACACGATATAACAAAGAAACAAATTGTATCGAGATAGAGTGCCGTGATACCGGAGAAGGAATTCCAAATGAAATTATCAAAGATATATTCAAACCGTTTTTTACGACAAAGGATGTTGGTAAGGGATCGGGGTTAGGATTATACATATCCCACGAAATTATTAAAAAACATGGGGGCCTTATCTCCGTAAGCAGCAATAAAGGTAAAGGCTCAACCTTTGTAATAGCACTTCCGGCCAGAGGAGAAAGAAAAGATGATTAATATTTTGGTCGTTGATGATGAAGAGGGTATAAGAATCGCTTTGCAGAAAGTCCTGAAAAAAGATGGCTATGAAGTTTTTTTGGCAGAAAGCGGAGCAGAAGGAATTGATATTGTCAAAAAACAAATCAACGAAATAGAAACTGTAATATCGGATTTTAAAATGCCCGGATTAGACGGCCTGGAGACTCTTCAGCAAATCGGCAGAATAAATCCTGAGATTACCAGAATAATCCTAACCGGATATGCCACTCTGGAGCGGGCTATTGAAAGCGTTAATTCCGATATAGACGGGTTTCTGACAAAACCTTTTGACAATAATATACTCAAGATGAAAATCAAGGAATTCCACATAAAAAAAAGATTAAAACAATTTGTGCCATTTCAAGTGCTTGAAGAACTTCAGAAGTATGGCAACGGCTTAAACCCTCAAAACCGGAAAGTATCTGTTATTTTTACCGATATCAGGGATTTCTCCGGATTATCCAAAAGAATAAGCACGCTTGAGCTATCTGAGCTCTTAAATATGCATTATTTTCACCCTCTTGATAATATCATTTTCGAATATAACGGCACTCTTGATAAGCACATCGGAGACAGTATTATGGGAATATTCGGAGCGCCGATATCTCACGAAGATGACGCCTACAGAGCTGTTTCCTGCGCAATTAAGATGCGGGATAAAATGGCTGAAATAAATAATAAAATAAATAATAAAAATCTGAGAATACCTGTTGGCTACGGAATCAGCACCGGTGAAACTATGGTTGGAATTTTCGGATCGACCATCAGGAAAGAATATACCGCACTAGGGCAAACAGTAAATTTTGCTGCACACCTTGAACATACCGCCAAAGAGGATCAAATTCTTATCTGCCATGAAACATATCAAGCCGTTAAAGATTCATTTAAGTTTGAATTGATAGAAGGCTTGAATATTAAAAGCATGGAAGGGGAAGGTTCTATCTATAATGTTGTCGGCGTATTATAGACGTTCATAGTTAAAATTTATTATGCAAGGGTTGACATTCCTGTATTGGTGGCGTATTGATATTTATATACAATACGTCAATGTTTCAGGAGGTGATTATGAATACAAAATTGACACTGCGAATGGATGATAACTTAATTGAGTCAGCAAAAGAATACTCCGCAAAAACAGGTAAATCCGTTTCACGTATCGTTGCCGATTTATTTGAAATCATCAAAAATGAAAAACTAAAAAGGGAATATCCGCTCACGCCAACTGTAAGAACTCTCAAAGGTTCGCTTAAGGGAAAGCAAGTAGAGGAGAAAGAATATAAAAAATATTTAGAAGAAAAATATTTATGAAAACCCTATTTGACACTAACGTCATTCTGGATGTTCTTTTGGACAGAGAGCCGTTTTCCGACGATGCGTCTTTTTTGTTATCCAAAGTAGAAAATTCTGAAATTATAGGGTATATCTGCGCTACCACTATTACTACTATTCATTATCTTGCCGCCAAAGCACTTGGCGCTCAAGCTGCTTCCGGTCATATACGATCTCTCTCTCCCTTTTCGTCATAGCTCCTGTAAATCGTCTGGTGCTTGAAAATGCTGTAGCCTCAAAATTTAAAGATTTCGAAGATGCTGTCCTCCATGAAGCAGCTTGTCATGCCGGAGCTAAATATATTGTGACTAGAAATTTATCAGATTTTAAAGAATCGAAACTTCCGGTATTCGGCCCGGGAGAATTTATTAACTATATAGAATCATTAACAATTGATGGGTAAATAGACGCTTAACAATTCGAAAATCACATTTAAAGTGTTTGTTTAGTACTGAACAGCAAAATCATCGAAATACGTGGAATCGGCTGAGCTGCCTGTTGCGTGGAGTGCAATTCCTGAATAGTCAATTACACCACTGTCTGGAGTCAGCAGAGAGCCGTCTTCAATTATGGCCCTACCCTCTTTTGCATCACCGCCACTGCCTCCGAGCCTTAAAGCTGGCGCTTGCACACCGTCCCACTGCACAAGAGTCATATAGTCATTTTCAGCCTTCCAGTCACTAACATTGTCCACAGGCCAGTGAATTTCAGTGCGAAGGCTTCTTTTCCTGTTGTTATCCGTAGGAATATTAGGAATAATATCTGATGTGTCAGGATTAGTCGCGTTCGCATCTCCATAATAAGCTCTTATAAAATTCGACTTCCCTCCCAAAGTCCCGGATGCTTTGGCAAGAACTGTTCCGTTAACCTTCAGATTTTCACCGCTTGAAAATGTTCCACTGATATTTGTTAAAGTCAGAATTCCAATAACATTACTGCTTGCCCAGCTACCGGATGTTATGACAGGTGTCCCGCTAATCCGTGCACTTCCGTTGGGTCCAACAACGATTGCGCCACTCAACAAAGGAGAGGTGTTTGAAGTGCCTGCGGTAGTGAAATTAAGAGGATATGCTTCAATAAGACGAATCTGAAGATTGGACCATGGGATAAGATTCCCAGATTCGCCAACTATAAAATCAGTACTTGCAAGAAGTTTATAGGCAAGCCATGTAAAAGCATATACACCCGTATTAGTGTCAAGATATCTTTTCCACAGTACAATCGCTGGTTTCGAATATTGAACCTGATATAATATCGGCCAGGAACCTTCCCATATTGGCGGATCCATAAACACATTATCGGGCACTACCCCCGATGGGATACCATCTGCTTGCTCCCATGGTCCTAACACACCCAACTTTCTCTGCTTTGTCTTTAAGTATGATATCCCGTAAAATTCTCTATCATCCCCACTACCTGCAACTTTGAAAGTCAATCCTGCCATATAAAGCGGCTCACTATTACTGATCTTTACCTGCAAATCATAAGCGAGACAGTACCCGGCATTCTTCCAGGCTGAAGTGAGGTCTATGTTTACAGCACCGGAATCCGTATTTAATTGCAGAAAACCCCATGTCCCTGAACCAAAAGCAGAAGCTGAAGTTTTCACATGCAACGCATTGTCAGGGGAAACTTCATGTGTGCCTATCTGGGTGTCTTTATCCCAATTCGGAAGATTCGCATCATCAAATGTATCTAAAAGATGCCGTTTAACAGGACTATGAGGCGAACCAACAAAATTGATCTCAATTACCTTTTTCGCCTCAAACGGTGTATCCTTATTCACAATGCCTGTTGAGATGATTTTCCCATTATTTATATTTAGTCCCTTAATTGTAAAGTTCTTGCAAAAATGGCAAAAGAATTTATTGGCAAGCGGTTCTGAGTCTTGCCAGTTCAGGGATTACGAACATCTCCCTGATCATTAAACCGGTAACGATAACGGCCTTGCCCAACTTA
>NZ_JBAMMY010000277.1:0-24377 GCF_051233685.1 Desulfobacterium sp. N47 | reverse complement strand
AGGTATTGTCAAAAACTCGGCATTTATTGCCTTTTGTGGTTCTCCAATGAAAATCGGAGCCCTTAAGTCCGCTCTATTGCCGGGATTTCAACTGTTGACCTGTTTAACAAGCCGCCTTTAATCGTTTTGAAATTAGCTCACTTTTTATTATTAAGGTCAAATGCTTTTAAAAAAATAATCATATGCCTTGATATCATACATTAAAAACAATCTTAAACCAAAAACTACGCTTTCCGTAAATATTAAATTCCAGTAAATAATTATGCGACTGCATTTGATGATGAATAAAAGGCATTATACGAGAAATACTGTAAAATTTGTTTTTTACTTGACACTCAAAATTTATTTGCTATATTTGCGCAGCCATAGAAAGCACTTAACTGAAATATTATTTATAACAATATGATATAATAGAGTCATTGTGCTTTTAAAAAAACTTCAGCAAAAACAGGTAGCACATACAAGGCAGACAAAATTATGCCCTATAAAAATCTAAGTTATGCCCTATAAAAATCTAAGACAGTTTATTGAAAAACTTGACGCTTCAGGTGAGTTGCACAGAATAAAGACCGAGGTTGACCCTGTTCTTGAAATTACGGAAATAACCGACCGGATTTCAAAATCAAACGGCCCGGCGCTTCTATTCGAAAAAGTAAAGGGTTTTTCATATCCTTTGATTATAAACGCATTCGGCAGTTACAAGCGCATGCAGCTTGCTCTTTCCTGTAATTCTTTTGATGAAATAGCCGCACGACTTGAATCCAGCATAAAGATACGTCCTCCCGAAGGATTGATGGGTAAAATCAAAATGCTTTTTACCTTAAAAGAAATGGCGGCCCTCATCCCTAAAAAGGTAAAAAAAGCTGCGTGCCAGGAAAAAGTCATTACCGACGGCCCTCTTTTAGATATTCTTCCGATAATTCAATGCTGGCCGTATGATGGCGGGCCTTTTATAACACTTCCGATCGTAATAACCAAAGACCCTGAAACCGGAATCCAGAATGCAGGCATGTATCGCATGCAGAAATACGACAACAGTTCTACCGGAATGCACTGGCAATACAATAAAGACGGAACACGTCATTTTGATAAATATAAAAATCTTAACCGCCGTATGGATGTGGCGGTAGCGCTTGGCGGGGCTCCTTCGGTTACATATGCAGCCACGGCACCTCTTCCTCCAGATATTGACGAACTTGTTTTCGCCGGTTTTCTGGATTCAAAGCCGGTTGAAATAGTAAAAGCAAAAACAGTGGATCTTTATGTGCCCGCTGAATCCGATTTTATAATTGAAGGGTATGTTGATCCGGATGAAGAACGCATTGAAGGCCCATTCGGAGATCATACAGGGTTTTACTCTGCGGCAGATATTTATCCCGTATTTCATGTAACAGCTGTAACATGCAGAAATGACGCAATATACCCTGCAACTATCGTAGGAAAACCTCCGATGGAAGACTGCTTTATGGCAAAAGCAACCGAAAGGATTTTTCTTACACTGCTTAAATTTGTATTTCCTGAAATTGTTGATATGGAGCTTCCGCTTGAAGGCGTATTTCATAACTGCGCTCTTGTTTCAATTAATAAAAAATATCCGGGGCAGGCAAAAAAAATAATAAATGCGCTCTGGGGTATAGGACAGATGGCCTCTACAAAATTTATTGCGGTTTTTGACCAGGATATTAATTTGCAGGATTCAAGCACAGTTGTATGGAAGCTGTTAAATAATGTTGATCCGAGAAGAGATCTGATTTTTTCCGAAGGCCCTCTTGATGCTCTCGACCATTCGGCCCCGTTTGCCAATTTCGGCGGTAAAATGGGCATTGACGCCACGAGAAAAACCCGTGAAGAGGGTATGGGAAGAGAATGGCCCGATGAAATAGTAATGTCTGAAGAAGTAAAAGAAAAAGTTACAAAACGCTGGAAAGAATATGGGTTTTAAAAAGTTCTCGAACCTTATAATGATAGAGCAAACTCTTTTCGCGCTTCCTTTTGCTTATATAGGCATTCTCTTTGCCGACGGCCCAAAAAACAAAAGTCTTTCGATATGGATATTTGCCACAATAGCATTGGTTGCCGCAAGAACAGCAGGAATGTCATTTAACAGGGTTATAGATGCAAACATAGATGCGAAAAATCCGCGGACAAAAGACCGCGCCATCCCTAAAGGAGAGGCTACAAAAACCGAGGTGTTGATTATAGGAATAGTATCTTCTCTGGCGCTTGTCATATCATCCTATCTGTTAAACCCTCTTTGTTTTTATCTGTCTTTTGTTGCAGTTTTTCTTTTATTCACATATTCATATTTCAAACGGTTTTCATCATCATCACATTTTTATCTTGGACTTGTTGAAGCCGCCGCCCCGATAGGAGGCTATCTTGCCGTGACCGGAAAATTTTCCATTGTTCCTTTTATTCTTGGAAGTGCAATTCTTTTGTGGATTGCAGGTCTTGATATAGTATATGCTCTTTTGGACAAGGATTTTGACAAAAAAGAAAATCTTCATTCCCTGCCCTCTTCATATGGTGAGAAAAAAGCCCTCAGAATCTCAATAGCCTGTTATATCTTATCTGTTGGTTCAATGATTGCCACAGGATTGATTACGGGAAAAAGTATACCATACTGGATAGCAATTGCTTCTATCGCTTTTGTGTTTACCTATCAGCAGATAATCACAAGAAACAGGGATTTGGAACCGGCTTTAAAAAAATTCTTTAAAGCCAACATGTATGTATCCCCATTTCTTTTAATCGGCACTTTCATTGATGTTTTTTTTTAAAACGAATAATAAATATCGAATTGCGAACAACACAAATAATTTTTTCTATATTCGTTATCCGTTGTATAAGGATTTGTTTATGAAGCTTTTAAATCTTCCTGATTCGGTCAATAATAAGAGGCTTAAAACCATAGCCGGAAAGGTATTTGAGGGAATACCGGTTTCAAAAGCGGATGCTAAGCATATGCTTTCCACAAATGATATTCTTGATCTTGGCAAAATCAGCAATTTTTTACGGACAAAGCTTCACGGCGATAAAGCATACTATGGCGTTAATATGAATCTCAATTTTACAAATATCTGTGAACTTCGCTGTCCTCTTTGCGCATTTTCAAGGGATGAAAAAGATAGTGATGCCTATCTTCTTTCTCTTGATGAAATTGAAAAAAGGGTTAGCAAAGCCGTATCAGCAGGCATTGATGAAGTTCATATAGTAGGTGGTTTGAATCCCGAACTTAAGATTGATTATTTTGAACAGATGATAAGAAGAATTAAAAAAATTAAACCGGATATTTTTGTTGTTGCTTTTACTGCCGTTGAGATAGATTATTTTGCAAAAATAAATAAACTTTCCGTAAATAATATTTTCAAAAGGTTTATTGAGGCCGGTTTAGGAGCAATGCCGGGCGGAGGCGCCGAAATTTTTTCACCGCATGTCAGAAGTGTAATAGCTCCGAAAAAAATCTCAGGAACAAGATGGCTTCAGATTATGAAAACAGCCCACAAGCTGGGTCTTAAAACCAATGCCACCATGTTGTATAACCATAAAGAGGAAGTAAATGACATAGTTGATCATCTTGCAAGAATAAGAAAACTCCAGGATGAAACTTCAGGTTTTAAAACATTCGTTCCTCTTTTATTTCATGAAAGCAACACACAAATAAGTGCTAAACGAAAAACTTCAACCGGATATGATGACATCAGGATTTATGCAACAAGCCGGATATTTTTGCACAACATTATGCATTTAAAGGCTCTCTGGATGTATGTTGGAGATAAAATGGCCCAGGTGCTGCTGCGCTTCGGCGTTGATGATTTTGCCGCCACCTATTACGATGAAAAAGTTGTTCATGCCGCAGGAGCAAAAACACCCGCTTACGGATCAGAGCCATTTTTAAGACGTCTCATTGAAAATGCAGGTCTGAAACCTGTTCGCACTACCGCAAATTACTGGACAGAATAAATCCGGAGATGACCTTGATGAAAGTCGGCTATATTGACTATTTAAACTGCTATCCTTTTTATTACCACATGTTTGAAAAAAAGCCTTTAAAAGACGTCAGCATCATTTCAGGACTTCCTTCCGAGCTTAACAAAATGATGAAAGAAAAAAAGCTTGACTTAAGCCCCATATCTTCAGCAACTTATCCGGATATACAAGATGATGTTTTTCTTTTGCCGCAATTTTGCTTAAGTTCTGTAGGCTATGTGGGATCGGTAATTTTGTACAGCAAGTTTAAAATAGCTCAGTTAAACGCAAAAAAAATCGGACTTTCGAATGCTTCCCATACTTCCCGTGTGCTTCTTAAAATTCTTTTGAAAAAATTTTATGATATCGAACCGGTTTATATTTCAACAGGGCCGCGTCCCGGTTTAAATGACTATGATGCAGTACTTCGCATCGGAAACGATGCAATGACTGACAACATTGATGCAGCGAAATTTAAATTTGACCTTGGAGAAGTTTGGCTTAAAAAGACCGGCTATCCTGTGGTATTTGCCGTATTTGCAGTTAGAAAAAATGTGTCAAAAGAAAACATTAATCAATTCAATTCCGTGATAAATTCATACAAAGCATCTATCCGATGTCTTTTGGAAGAAAAAGAAGTGGTTATTAATAAAGCCAGGCAGAAATACCCGGACATATCTTATGATATAGACAGCTATTATAAGACATTACAATTTGAATTTAATGATAATCTGAAAAATGCTTTATTATATTACTTCAAAACTGCAAATGAACTTGGTTTGCTTGAAAAAGTTGAATCATTGAATTTTGCCAAAGTATAATCCACCTGCCCTTTCTGCCGAAAATAAGTAAACTTAACCCATATTCCCCTCTAAGATAAAATAATTGACCATCCAAAGAACTCCCTCTTAACATGAATAAAATATCTAATTAATTTAACTAATAAATCATAGTGTGCTGCATAGATTCCCCCTTCAAAAAAGGGGGATCAAGGAGGTTGTAAAAAAACTTTTATATAACCCGAAATTGAAAATTATCGATGGATAGTATTAACGGGCGTTATTTAAAAAATTCTATTGATTAATTTGAGATAAACTACTATCAAAACTTCCGCATTATTGTTCATTATACAAGATACAAGTTGTTTGATTTTGTAGTTTTCTGGAACAAATAATCCGATCTTGACAGTACCGAATTCCACTGAAAATTCGAATCACGCGACGAGCCGCAAAGCTTCATATCTGCTCTGGTCTATTCTTTCGATGATGAATTTCTTGAAGATTGAATTTTGGGATGAATCCGAGAGAAATTCGGGAAAGGTATGGCACAAGGCGATGGCAGGATGGACGTGAAATAATATGTAGTTTTTACCTATAAATATTCATACATGCGCTTTACCCCAAATGCATTTACCCTGTTTTATTATCAACTTAACCTTGACATAAAACCCACTCATGATAATATGCGGTAAAAAATAAAGCCTAACTATTTGTTATGCTTCATTCTGTTAAAAAATACTTGCAGGATAAGGATCATGCCGAGAACAAATGCATTTTATAAAGACATGGTGAGCCGCTTTTTAATAATACTTATACTATCAGTATCATGTAATGTTTTCTACCCGGGATTTGTATGTGCCGAAAACATGCTCCCTAAAGACCTTATTGTTAAAGATAGCTTAGGGCCTTCGATTGGCAAGATCCTTTATGTTAAACCTGATGTTATCATAATTCATTCGGATAAGAAATTCGGATACAGGGCAAAAGCCAATCTTGCTCTTTTTGAAAAAGATACGCTTATTACGCAGGAAACCGGCCGCATTGAGATTGGTTTAAACGACGGGAGCACTTTGATTCTTTCTCCAAAGACAAAACTGGAGTTATCTGAAAATGTTTATGACAGCTCAAAAAGCATAAGATCTTCACTTGTTGATATGTATGTCGGCAAAGCGCGCTTTCTTGTTACAAAACTTGCAAATTTCAGGTTATCCGGATTTAAAGTCAAAACTGCAACAGCAATAGCAGGAGTGAGGGGTTCCGATTTTGTTATAACTGCATCTCCTGTTTCCACTCAGATAGCGGCTCTGGCCCAGACAAGCCTTGAAGTGGCAAGCATAAAATCTCCGGATAAAATCATCCTTCTTTCAGATTTTGAGAGGATATCCGTTGAAAAAGACGCCCTGCCTTCTCCGGTTGAAAAAATTCCGGCACAGGAAATTGATCGGATCCTAAACGAATTTCAGCCTTCCCCCGGTTCCAAAATATCGGAAAAAAGTGCAATTATAAATAAACTTTCAGGCAAAAATCTTACAAATATAGCCATAGGTAAAGGAAGCGAAGCAAATCTTGGTAATGTAAAAATAACAGGTTCCAATATCAAAGGAGCCATAATCAACGATGCCTCGGGTTCAAATATTACAAATATTGCCTCAGGAACAAACAGCAAAGCAAACCTTGGCTCTGTAAAAGTTGAAAATTCAAATATTAAAGGTGCAATAGTAAATAAAAGCAAGGGAACAAATGTTTCCAATGTCGCCGCAGGAACCGAAGCCAAAGCAAACACAAGTTCCGTTATAGTTGAATAACCGATATGAAATGGTTTAAATATCTGATGCTTTATACCGTCTAACTTAACGAATCCCATTTTGAATAAATCCGGCATTAAAATAATATCAGCTGTAATAAGCGGAGTACTCCTTACGGCTTCTTTTCCTAAGACAGATTTATCCTGGCTTGCCTGGTTTGCTCTTGTTCCTCTTCTTGCATCAATAAGCGATCTTGGTTTTAAACAGAGTTTCAGGCTGGGACTCTTGGCCGGTCTGGTTCATTACCTCACACTGCTTTACTGGCTTTCTTATACAATGGGAACTTACGGACATCTTCCGGTTTATCTTTCCATTCCGATACTGTTTCTTTTTTCTTTGTATCTTGCACTTTATATAGCTATATTGTCGGGATTGATTTCAAGCTTATGCAACAAACCCCTGCACCTTCTTTTTCTTGTTCCTGTTTTATGGGTTTGCATTGAATATCTCAGATCGAATTTCCTCACAGGTTTTCCCTGGGAGCTTATCGCATATTCACAATATAAGTCATTGCATATTATACAGGTTTCAGATATATTTGGTCCATATGGAGTATCTTTTCTGCTGGCCCTGTCCAATACAGCTTTTTTTATCGTACTGTTGTTATTAACTAAAACAATGTGGCAGAAGAAAAGTGTTTCTTTTAAAGATGCTGCAATATCAATGCTTGTATTTATCATTGCATTTACAGGCTGCTGGTATTACGGGATAAAACGGATAAAGAATATAGACGAAACCGCATCCGGTTCCGAAAAAATCAGAATATCTGTAATCCAGGGAAACATCGGGCAATCGGAAAAATGGGACCCTGCATTTCAGCTATCGACCATAAATAAATATGTAAATTTATCCCTCTCGGTTAAGGCTGAGAAGCCCGATCTTGTCGTATGGCCGGAAACAGCCGCTCCTTTTTACTTTATGTACGATAAACGATTGACAGAAATTGTACTTGACCTTGTTTCAGGAACAAACAGCAGCTTTTTGATAGGCAGCCCTTCTTTTATCAGAAAAGATGATAAAATCGAGTTTTATAACAGTGCATACATGCTTTCTCCCAAAGCAAATGTAACCGGAAAATATGACAAGTCACATCTTGTTCCTTTCGGGGAATATGTTCCTTTAAAAAAGTGGCTGCCGTTTATAGGAAAAATTGTAGAAAATGTGGGAGATTTTAATTCGGGCAAAAAAGGAAGCACTATAAGTTTAAACAGCAACAGTCTCGGCGTTCTGATATGTTATGAGCTTATCTTTCCTTATCTTGCACGGGCACAGGTAAATAATGGAGCGGGTTTGCTTGTAAATATGACCAATGACGCATGGTATGGAACGACAAGTGCGCCATATCAGCATTTTTCGATGGCTGTGTTCAGAGCCGTTGAGAACAGGCGCACATTAGCCAGGGCCGCTAATACCGGCATAAGCGGATTCATCGATCCGGCCGGCAGAATAATTGATTCTACGAATCTTTATAAAGATGCTGCCATTACAAGAAAAGTACCTATACTAACCGCTAAAACCTTTTACACGCGTTTTGGTGATCTTTTTGCGTTTGCCTGCTTAACGATAGCGGCATTAATCGGTCTGGTTAAATTTATTAAGAAATAAAAATAATTGAAATAATACAAAGGAGATAATGACATGTCATTTGAAATAAAACAGAGTTTAAAGGATATTAACCTGAAATTAGAAGAATTGAAGGACTATCTTTGACTTAGATAATAAGGAAAAAAGATTAAATGAGATAGAATTTTTAATATCAAAAGATAATTTCTGGGAAAACCATGATAAGGCGACCCCTTTGCTTAAGGAAAGAACTTTTATTTCCGGCAAGGTGGAAAGTTTCAAAAGTCTTCTGAAAGACCTTGAAGAATGTGAAATTCTTTATAGCCTTGCGATAGAAGAGTCCGATTCCAAAACCATCGAAGAAGTATCCGTCCAGATTCAGAAACTTAAGGAAAAAATCAATAAATTATCTCTTTTACTGATGTTAGACGGTGAAGACGACATTAACAACGCTATTGTGTCCATCAATGCAGGAGCAGGCGGAACCGAAGCGCAGGACTGGTCTGAGATACTTTTCAGAATGTATTCAAGATGGATTGAAAAAAAAGGCTTTAAGTCTACCATTATAGATTTTCAGCCTGGCGATGAGGCCGGAATAAAAAGTGTAACTATAACGGTGGAAGGGGATTATGCCTACGGATACCTGAAAACGGAAATAGGAGTTCACAGACTTGTAAGAATTTCTCCCTTTAATGCAAACGGCAAAAGACATACTTCATTTGCTTCAGTCTTTGTTTATCCCGAACTTGACAACAGCATTGAAATTGATATCGATGAAAAAGACTTGAGGATAGATATTTTCAGATCCAGCGGTGCAGGCGGTCAGCATGTAAATAAAACAAGCAGCGCTATAAGGATAACTCATTTGCCCACAGGTATAGTTGTTCAATGCCAGCAGGAAAGATCACAGCATAAGAACAAGGATATGGCGATGAGCGTACTCAAATCACGCCTGTACCAGCTTGAAAAGCAGAAACAGGATGATAAAATGCAGGAAATACATGACGGCAAGGATGAAATAGCATGGGGAAATCAGATCAGATCATATGTGCTGCACCCTTATCAGTTGATAAAAGATCACAGGATAAATCTTGAAACAGGAAACGCTGCTGCTGTTCTTGACGGAGCAATTGACCCTTTTATAGAAGGAGTTCTTCTTTCAAGGAAAGCATAATAGGATTTTTATAAATGCTGCAAAAAGCCTTAATTGACCCGGTTGAAATACTCAGTAATTATTACGATCCTGATTCGAAATTATTTAATATTCTCATGCTGCATGGTGAACATGTGGCAAGGAAAGCTTTAGATGCTGCATCCAAAGTGCCTCACCTCAAACCGGATTTAAAATTTATAGAAGATGCGGCCCTGCTGCATGACATAGGAATTTTCAAAACGGATGCGCCGAATCTTGGCTGTTTCGGTGAACATCCTTATATATGTCATGGTTATCTTGGCCGCATGATTTTAGAAGATATCGGGCTCTTACCACATGCGCTTGTTTGTGACAGGCATATTGGAGTGGGTATAACTAAAGAAGATATTGTAAAAAACGGGCTTCCGGTTCCGGCACGCGATATGATTCCTTTGACAATTGAGGAACAGATCATATGCTATGCCGATAAATTCTTCACAAAAAACCGGGAGCGTATTGTTGTAAAAAATTCGGAAGATAAAATCATTAATCAACTGGAATCGTACGGAACCGGTTACTCCGATAAATTCAAATTATGGCTGGAACTGTTCGGATAAAATATGTTTGGCAAAAATCTTAAAAAAGCTCTTCGCTTCTATTTCATTACAGACGATTCAGCCCCGGTGCTGACACCATCAGAGCAGGCAAAGATTGCAATAAGAGCAGGAGCGGGCGCCATCCAGTACAGAAACAAATCTTTTACTTCCATGTATTATGATGAAGCGTCTGAAATCAGGGATCTTTGCAGATGCAACGGCGTTTTATTTATCGTAAATGATAATATACTTCTTGCGAAACTATTAAAAGCAGACGGGGTTCATCTCGGGCAGTATGATGAGTCTTCTGCTGCTGCAAGAAAAATTCTTGGCCCGGATGCAATTGTCGGAATATCGGTTTCAACTCCCGAAGAACTTTATAAAAGCAATATATCAAATTGCGATTACATTGGAACAGGCCCTGTTTTTTTCACCGGCACCAAAAAAGACGCCAAAAAAGTGATAGGGCTTTTTGGGCTTAAATCCGTTGCTGAAAAATCCTGCCTTCCTGTTGTTGCCATCGGAGGAATAGATGCTTCATCCGCACCTTCCTGTTTTGCCGGCGGTGCAGCAGGAGTTGCCGTTATCAGCGCAATTTCAAGGGCCCCCGATCCTCTAAACAGCGCTTTAAAGCTTGGAGAGGCCTGCTTTTGCTCTTCCCGCTCTTATATCGAAAGCCCCTGGAGCCATGATGCCGGGCCCGGTGAATTCGGTCTTATTGAAAAACTTATAAAAAATATCCCGGCACATCCTGAAGCAATAGTCTCCCCCGGTGATGATGCCTGTCTTCTTTCTGCAATTTCAAATCCTGTAATTACTAGCGATACACAAAGAGAAGGTGTTCATTTTCTGTTAAACCGGCAAACTCCGGAAGAAATCGGAATTAAAGCGGTTGAAATAACGTTAAGCGATCTTGCCGCCTGTTATGCCAGACCGGTTGCGCTTTTTATAAATCTTTGTCTTCCTTCTTATGTTTCGGGCAATACGGTTGAAGAAATATATAAAGGCGTGCTTAACGCCTTGAATAAACATGAATGCGCACTTGCAGGAGGAAATATATCTTCAGGAAGCGAGCTTGCTTTGGATCTTTTTGCAATAGGTGAGGCAAGAAAAGATCTTTTTCCAAAACGTTTAAATGCAAAACCTGGCTACGGGCTTTATTGTACAGGCCCTTTAGGTCTTGCCCGCGCCGGGCTCGAATTGTTGAACAACAATGATACTGATTTCCCCGATCTTGTTTTAAAATTCAAGTTTCCCAAAGCAAGATTTGACGCCGCACATATTCTTGCAAATGCCGGAATTGATTGTGTCATGGATATAAGTGATGGATTGTACGGCGATGCAGGCCATATTGCAAAAGCATCACAGGTAACTATCGAACTTGATCTTAACTCATGTCCTTTTGATCCGTCTCTGTTATTGTTTTGTCAGAAATACGGCAGGAAAACAGAAGAAATTATTGTTGAAGGAGGAGAAGATTACGAACTTCTTTTTGCCTGTCATCCGGATACCTATAAAACAATTGCAGATAAACTGAAAACCTCTTTTCAAGCAGGAAGATGCCTTGCCTTTAACGGAAAGCATATTATAAGTCCTTTTGGAACAGGTTCCTTCCGGCACGGGAAAAAATAATGAAAACAGCTTTAACAATAGCAGGTTCCGACCCATCCGGAGGCGCCGGAATACAGGCCGATCTTAAAACATTTGCTGCTCACGGCGTTTACGGAACAAGCGCAATAACAGCCGTTACGGTACAAAATACCTGCAAGGTTTATAATGTGCAGGAGATAAATCCGGATATAGTATATGATCAGATTATATATCTTTTTGATGATATACAGATAGATGCCGTTAAAATCGGGATGGTTTCAAGCATAAAACTTATAGAAATAATTGCCAAAGCATTAAAAAAAGTAAACCCTTGTGCAATTGTTCTTGATCCTGTGATGATTTCAAAAAGCGGATACAGTCTTTTAAATAATGATGCCCGCAATGCTTTGATTAAAAATCTGTTTCCGCTTGCAGAAGTAGTAACTCCAAATATTTTTGAAGCAGAAGCTCTTACGGATAGTAAAATATCAACAGTAGAAGATATGAAACTTGCAGCAGCAAAAATATTAAAATCCGGCGCAAAGAAAGTTGTAGTAAAAGGTGGGCATCTTGAAAAAGACCAGGCAACCGATGTACTTTTTGACGGCAAAACCTATACGGAATTAAGCGCTCAAAGGATAGAAACAAAAAATACTCACGGAACCGGCTGCACATTTTCTTCCGCAATAACCGCAAACCTTGCAAAAGGTATGGACTTCACAAAAGCCGTGTCGAATGCAAAGATTTACATAACAAAAACCATAGAACATTCGCTGAATATCGGCCACGGCCACGGCCCGGTTGATCATTTTGCATCCTGTGCCCTGCCCTTTTCTTCCTGATTTTTTTCTTTACTCTCACAGGGCACACAGAAAATACAGCCGTCAAACAGCAAAACTGTCTGCTGGTCTTTTACTTATGAACTTACGAACTCAACGACTTATGAACTTTCATGAAAATTAAACCAAAAAGGTCAATTTCCGCAGTCTTGAATCAGGAATTTCTTTATGCTATAAAAATGGTATTTTACAAGAAACCATAAAACCCAAGGAGTAAATAATGCCTGTCGAAAACAACAATGGATGCGCACTCCACGATTGCTTCTCTTTGAAGGATAATATCCTTATGCGAACCGGCTGGTATGGGTTCACGGTTGTGGGGATTTACGGTATCTATAAACAAAATCCCGTCTTGGCCTTGGCATATATATTCTATGTAATAATAGGATACTCCCAGATAGTCATACCATGGCTTTGCGCACATTGCCCATATCCTTACAAAATGTCGGCCTGTCTGTTCATGCCGGCTGGATTCTTGCGAAAGTTTTATGCCTACCGGGGTCCGGAGCCGATCATGGCCCGCAAAATTGCTGCCAATGCCATAATGGCGGGCACAGTAATCATACCGAACTTCTGGCTGGTTAACGATATCCCGCTTCTCATAATCTTCTGGATGTTCGGACTGCCGACATTGATAGCCTTTCCCTTTCACTATTGCAAACATTGCCGCCACTTCGGATGTTCGCTGAATAAAGCTGAAAAATCCTGAGCCGGATGGAAAGCATGACCGGACCGATTATTTAATGCGTTCTTTTTGGAGGGCAATACGTTGTGTCCATTTGGGGTTATCCTTTAAGTGCATGGCTGCCAGGGTGTTGTATTCCGATGCCTGGGATAAATTGCCTTTCATAAGCCATGCCCGGGCAAGATAATAATAGTTTTCTCCTCCGGAAGGATGCAGATTGACAGCCCGTTCCAGAATGCGTATAGCTTCGTCCGGTTTGTTTGCTTCAATAAGCAACTGAGCCTGCTTTGAAAGTTCCAGGCTGGCAATGGCTCTGGGGCTCATACAGGGTTGAACCTCTGCTGGCTGAACACTTTGAGGAGGTTTGGAAATTTTTGTGTCCGATGGTTGAACACTTTCTTTAGAAACAGTTGTTTCCGAAGGGATACTGTGAGCCGGATGCAATACGGGTTTATCTATGGTGCAGCCGCTCAGGATCAGAAGAGAACACACTGACAGTATTGATTTAAAAAATGGGGACAATTTTTTTCACTCCTTCCAGAATTCTTTTAAACGGAGAAAAACAGTGATGTTGATCGCAGGTTTTTGCAGGTGCGGTTTCGCTTAAAAAAACTTCATCGGTGGTTTCAGGACAGCAATCAGCCTGGGCAAGCAAACCGCTGTCTTTACATATTTTACAGGTTATAACGCCTGAAGGAACTGCAAACCATTCCCCTGATACATACTGGGGAAGCATTTTCATCATATCGGCCCATATGGGCATAGCGGCGCCTGCTCCGGTGGCTTTGATACTGTCGCCATTATCGAATCCAACCCACACCAAAGCAAGGATATCCGGCGTATAACCCACAAACCATGCGTCTTTTGAATCATTGGTGGTTCCGGTTTTTCCGGCAACCGGCCACTCAATCCCTTCGTATTTTAAAGAACGGGCGGTTCCTTCATTTACTACACTTCGCATCAGATCGCTCATTATATAAGCTTTAGCCGGACTTATCAATCGCTCAATGCGTGTATGCCTGTTTTCGACGACCTTTCCGGCTTCATCCACAATTTCTCTGATAGTAAGCGGAAAAGGCAGAAAACCGTCTGCTGCAAAAGCGCAATAAGAACGGGCCAGCATGAGTGGTGTGACTTCCTGGGCGCCAAGCACCATGGACGGATAGGGCGGTCTTGTTACAGAAAGATGGAAAGCATCGGCGGTGTCGGCGATACGGTCCAAACCCACTGCAAACGCCAGATTGATGGTGGCAATGTTCTGTGACTCGGCAAAAGCCTCCCGAAAGGTGACTTCGGAAGCGGCATTTTTACTAAAATTTTTCGGTTCCCATGGTTTGTTGTCAACCATATATGTTTTGGGGATATTGGACAGCTTTGAAACGGCAGTGTAAGTGTCTAATGCTGTAAGATAGACGAAGGGTTTAAAGGCGCTTCCGGGCTGGCGCATGGCCTGAACAGCACGGTTAAACTGGCTGACACTATAGTCACGGCCCCCTGTCATGGTGATTATATAACCGGTTTTAGGCTGCATTACTATAATTGCTCCCTGAAGCCGTTTTTTGGGGTCGCTTCTTTTCAGAGCCGGATTGGCGGCCTCCAGACGGGATAAGCCCCTGGCAAGCGCTTTTTCTGCAGCAGCCTGCACCTGAGTATCGATGGTGGTATAGATGGAGAGGCCTTCACTTGACAGGGCGTCCGATGAGTAGAGTTCAGTAAGCTGGTCGGTAAGATAATCCATAAAATAGGGTGCCCGGCGATCCGGTGCAGCAAAGCCTGCCGTTTTTATGGGTGTGATAGAGGCTGCTTTATACTCATCTGCTTTTAACCAGCCTTCCTGTTGCATGGCGGAAAGCACTATATTTCGTCTTTTGAGACAGTTGCCGGGATTTTTATATGGTGAATAAAGATTTGGGCCTCTGATAAGCCCTGCTATCGTGGCCGCCTGGGCCACAGACAGCTCCGATGCCTCTTTGTCGAAATAAAACCGGGCAGCTTCTCCAATGCCGCTGATGGCCACAGAGCCCTGCTGACCGCAATAAATTTCATTCATATAAATTTCAAGGATATCATTCTTGTCAAATTTATGTTCCAGGATAATCGCAATCAACAGCTCCTTAAACTTTCGGCTGTATGTCCGCTCCGGGGTCAGAAAATAGTTTTTTGCAAGCTGCTGGGTTATGGTTGAGCCCCCCTGACGTATAGAACCGGCACGCAAATTAACGATAAGCGCACGCAAAATACCGCTTAATTTTATGCCCTTGTGTCTGTAAAAATCGCGGTCTTCCGCAGCCAGGACTGCATGGATAACATAAGACGGGATCTTACGGACGGAAATGAGCCTGCGCCGTTCGCGATCCGGCCCATAGTAAAGCATAAGTTCTTCCGGCTCCAGTTCGAGAAGGGACATGGAGGAGTTTGTATCCTGATTCGTAATATCTGCTACCCGGTTTTCCTGCAAACTGATTTGTACCGGCCGGCTTTGCTGATTGTATATGGGAGAGTGAAAATCATGGAGATAAATATTTATCCGCCTGCCAGAAACCTGCATTTCACCCTGATGTTCTGGAGACCGGTCTGTTTTCCGGTATCCAAGTCTTGTGAGTTTTTCAACAAACAGGGCAGGATTGATCTGCTGGCCCTTATACATTAAAATGGTGTCGGAATAGACCCTGGAGGGAATATTCCAGCGACGTCCTGCAAAGCGCTTATCTATGCGATTTGAAAGAAACATCATATAAATAGCCAAAATCGCTGCCGCAGTGATTGTAAAACCGGTAATAGTTATTAAAATAAACCGTTTAAGCGACCATTTGGATTTGCTGCGTTTTTTCCGCTTCTTAGCCATATCTTTCCAATATTCTTATTTGATTTATCACACAGGGCCCGGCAAGCCTTAAGCATAATCGGCCATAAGATTTGAGCTAAAAGTAATTTTATACAAATTATGCCTTTGGCTGTTCAAAACTTACATACTTTTATAACGAACCGGGGAGCTGTGCAACAGCGTAATAAAGATAACATATTAATAAAAAAATGTTTATATTTTAACATTTTTTGTTATACTAAAAATTACTGTGACAAAATAAAGTATTAAGAGGGGATGAAATTGTACTACTTTATTATGGTTTATCAGGTATGAAAAAGAATACAAAAATAATTGTACTTATCCTCACAGGGATTGTTATCGCTTTTCCACTTTTCAGCATTACTTACTACACAATGGTGCGGACTTCAACTCCCCGGTTCTGTGCAACCTGTCATGAAATTCAATATGCGGTTGATACCTGGAAGACATCCACTCATGTTAACAACGCCCATGGGTTTGTTGCCGATTGCATGGATTGCCATCTGCCGGCCCCATACGATACCTTTAATTTCTTTTTTACCAAAACCTTTCATGGAATAAAAGATGTCTTTGCCCATTTTACAATGAGCGAATATGACCATGAAAAAAACCGGAACAAAGCGTATGCGGCATTTAAAAACAGGGAATGCCAGAAATGCCACAGAAATATTTTATACATTCCCGATAAGCGTGGGGCAATGCTTGCTCACAGGTCGGTTTTATATCCGCGGAAAGGGTATGAAAAAAAATGTGTGGATTGCCACAAAAACCTCGTGCACAATAAAAGACAGGTTTACGATTACAAGCAATATAAAGAACCTTATAAAGGGTCGGGACTATAAAATTTAAATTTACAGAAAATTAAATTTTTAAAAAATATACGCATAATGAAAGAGGGGGATCAGATGAAAACAAGGCTTTTAAAAATCACAGCTTTTATTATGACAATTGGCAGTATTCTTGTTTTTAAGGCATTTACAGCGGATGCTCAAAATGCCGGAAATATGTTAAAGGAAAAAGCATTCCGTATTGAACGAAGTATCCCTAAAGAGGCGGTAGCCTGCATAGAATGCCATAAAAAAGAAAACCCGGGGCTTTTTGCCGACTGGGCTCAAAGCCGCCATGCCAGCGCCAATATCACTTGTTATGACTGCCATAAAGCTGAAGAATTTGATCCTGATGTAAGCAAATCCCATTATAAGCAATATGAAGGTAAAGGATTTACCGGCGGCAGGGAGACTAAAGTTCCTGTTTCGGCAGTTGTAACGCCCAAAGATTGTTCACGGTGTCATCCTGATGAAGCCAAGCAGTATTCCCGCAGCAAGCATGCAAATACAATTGAAATAATCTGGAAAATCGATCCATGGCTTAATAAGGGCATGAACAGTGATACCGAAAGAAATGCCGGCTGTTATAATTGTCACGGTACTGTTCTTAAATCTAAGGACGGCTCTCTTGATCCGGAAACCTGGCCAAACGTGGGTGTGGGTCGTGTAAATCTTGACGGAAGTCTTGGAAGCTGTACAAGCTGCCACACCCGGCATCGTTTCTCGGTTATGGAAGCAAGAAAACCCGAAGCCTGCGGGCAGTGCCACCTTGGCCCGGATCATCCCCAGATCGAAATTTACATGGAATCGAAACATGGCGATATCTATACAGCCTACGGAAACAGCTACAACTGGGATGCAGCTCCCGGCACATGGACTCCGGGTGTTGATTTCAGAGCTCCGACCTGTGCATCATGTCATATTTCAGGTGCAGGTAAGGTTTTGACTTCACATGATGTTACCGAACGTCTTTCATGGGAATTGCAGGCGCCTCTCACAGTTCATCCCCAGGATTTTAAAGCCTTTCCTGCAAAAACGGACTGGAAGATCGAAAGGAATAAGATGAAAGAAACCTGTATCCAGTGCCATGGGAATAAGTGGGTTGACGATCATTATTACAAGCTGGATAAGGTAATAAGCGAATACAATGATATATATTATAAACCTGCCAAAAAGCTTTTGGACGAACTTTATGGGAAAAAGCTTTTGGATGACAGCAAGTATTTTGATGAAAGGCTTGAAGTCGAGTTTTATGAATTATGGCATCATGAAGGAAGAAGAGCAAGAATGGGAACTGCAATGATGGCGCCCGATTATTCGTGGTGGCATGGTTTCTATGAATGCAAAAAGAGATTCAATAATTTCACCGAAGAGGCTGATAATCTTATTAAAAGCGGCAAGAAAGCATACAAAGCAAAGAATTTTCCCAATGCCACAGGAAATACTGTAAAACCAAAGGAGATTTTTCCGAACAGATAATACTATATCAATAAGTTATATCTTTAAGTGCTTTTAATAGCGGCTGTACCCGATCTCTGTGCTCCGGAGGAATCATCAGTATTTTTAATGGCCGGTTATTTATAAGGCAAGACGGCCGATTAACACATTTGCCTGCAAGAAGGTTTTCACGATTTTGCGCTGATTCAAGGAAAAGCAATATATCCGTTAAATTACCTGTAAATCCGTCTTGATCAACATGTTCGATTACCTGCAAAAAAATGTTATTTATTGTTAATACATAATCGTCGATTATTGCGCATTCGTTTTTTTCACAATTTTCAGTGGAAATGAAACATCGGCACGCAAAAGGCCTGTCCGGATAAACTGAACATGCATTATTGACCAATAAAGGGCATCGGCCAATTGGTGTTTTAATTTCTTCGGGCAAATCATCTTCCTCCATGCTAAGATCCGCCAGACCGTTTATGGTTATTTCGGGTTTAAATCTTTGCAGAGCTGATGAAGCTTTTATTTTTTCAAATAAATGCGTTTTATCTTCCGATATAATATGCCTGATAATTTTATAGCCTTCAACGCTTGTCATTATCACATCTTTTGTACAGCATATGCTACAGTATTTCTTGCAGGCGGTATTGATATCGTCTGTAAAATCTTTATAGATTTCAAATATTTTATCAAACGCCAGAAGTTTTGAATTTAAGTTCATTTTATTTTATTACTCCGTAATATCAGGCAAGCAGATTATAACAATTATCATAAATCTGTTTAGTTTGGGTATGGATATATATACTACCCATACCCAATTACAACTAAGCAATCGAAACATTATTATGACAAACGATATATATAGTAAAACAGGAATTGCATTCAAACGTCTTGACTTAAATACATGCTATCGCTATTTTCTTAAAAAGTAAACAATTTCAATCCATGCAAATGTTAATTTCAAAGAATGTACAAATTAGATGAACTTATAAAAAGTCGGATAATACGGTAAATGACGTTCTGATCCTGTCTGATTAATCCAAGATATGGGGGTATTACATGAAAAGTAAAGTCTATTTTACAAATTTAAGAGCCACTCATAAGGAAAACCTGTTAGTAAAGGTGGAAAAACTTCTTGTTGCTGCCGGCATTTCTGAATCTATAAGTAAAAGAGATCTTGTTGCTGTAAAACTTCATTTCGGGGAATTAGGCAATATAGCCTATATACGACCGGTTTATTTGCGAAAAATTGTAGAAGTAATCAAATCAAAAGGTGGCGCTCCTTTTTTAACGGATGCAAATACTCTGTATGCCGGAACCCGCAGTGATTCTCCTCATCATATGATGACTGCTATACATAACGGATTTGCCTATTCTGTAATTGAGGCGCCTATTATAATTGCAGACGGATTGCGCGGCAAATCTGAAACAGCCGTTACGATTGGCCAGAAGCATTTTAAAGAGGTGTTTATAGGTTCCGAGATTGTGCAAGCCGATTCACTTATTTCGGTTGCTCATTTCAAGTGTCATGAACTTTCGGGATTTGGAGGAACAATAAAAAATCTTGGTATGGGTTGTGCGTCCAGAAGAGGAAAAATGGCACAACATTCAATGGTGTCGCCCGGTATAACAAAGAAAAAATGCATAGGCTGCGGCGATTGTATCTCTCATTGCTCACAACAGGCTATTTCCCTTGTCAACGAGAAAGCTGTTATTGATTCCACCAAATGCATTGGTTGCGGCGAATGCATTCTGATATGTGTAAACGAAGCGATCCAGATCAAATGGAATCAAGCTATTCCGGTCTTTCTGGAAAAAATGGTTGAACACACAATGGGTGTTTTAAAAAACAAGGCGGGAAAAGCGCTTTTTATAAATTTTATTACCGATATTTCTCCGGCTTGCGATTGTTATCCGTATAATGATGCTCCAATAGTAAGAGATATCGGAATAGTAGCTTCAAATGATCCGGTAGCAATAGATCAGGCTTCGGTTGATCTGGTAAATAATGAACAGGCTCTTCCCGGCACTTGTATGAACTCGGCTCTGAACCCGGGTGAAGATAAATTCAAGGCGGTTTATCCGGCTGTAGACTGGCCTATACAACTTGAATATGCAGAAAAATTAGGTTTGGGAAGCCGCAGTTATAATATTATAGAAGTTTGAGCCGGTTTGTCGCAGGCTTTAATATATTCAGCAATTACAGTTAAACATTTATCGGGGAATAAAATTATTTTATGAAATTATCGGATAATAGGAAAAGCTTGTTTTCAGCAATCATATTTTTTATCCTGTTTTCAATGATATTGATTTCCGGTTGCAATGACAATACAAGCCAAAAAAAGCCTGAAATTGCAAAAATAGTCTTTCCTGAAAGTTTTACATTTTTTGATCTGGGATCAAATGCCGTATTATCAGAGGTTGTGATAAACAGACTTTCAAAACAGCTTGGCTCTTACGCTGTTGAAAAAATGACAACGCTCGATCTTTCATTGCGTGATAAATTATTTTTCAATAATAATTTTCCGGGTCTTTATGAATTAAACCGGAAATTAAATGATGAAACCGGAGCAAGAGTCGAACACAATATCACAAATCTGATTTTCAGATACCCGGAAAATCAAAACACCCCCTTTGACAATGTTAAACTGATTTTTTCAAATCACACAAATAAACCTCTGCTTTTTTCCGTTACTTCAAGAAAAAAGGGGGGGGACATCCTCAATGTTCTGAAAGAAAAATATGGCGAGCCCCTTATGGTTAAATGGAATGACGGCAAAAGCACATCTTGGGCCTGGGAGAAAAACAGTGATTTTTTGATATTTTCTGCAATCCCGGAAGGCGGGAACTTCGAATACGGTATAATGATTTACTTTGTGAATAATATAAAATATCTTCTCGAAATTGAGCAGAATGCAGTCGAAAAAAAGGAGGCGGAGAGAAAGAAGGCGGGTCAAACGGCTTTTTAATTTAAAAACAACCAAAATCAAATCTCACTTAAATAAATAACGGTGGTGAATTATGTATAGAAACTGTAAAAAATTATTATTGATTCTATGTGTTTTTCTTTTTTCTGCTAATGCCGGTGCAGCAAATCCGGAGCAATCTCCTTCATTTTATCCGGATTTTACTGTTATTCCGGGTGGTAAATTAACTTTTTGCGGAGAAGTCGTTCCTTTAGAACTTCAGGATGTGAAAGAAAGGTTTGAAAAAGAGATCCTGCTTTCAGCATGGGACAGGGCGCAGGTTTTTTTGTGGCTTAAGCGCTCAAGCAGATACCTTCCGCATATCGAAAAAATTCTTAAAGAAAACGGCATGCCGGATGATTTGAAATATATTGCTGTTGCAGAAAGCGCCTTAAGACCAAATGCCACATCAAACAAGAGCGCTGTAGGCTACTGGCAGTTTATTCGCAGCACAGGCTTAACTTACGGGTTAACCATCGACGGGGACAAAGATGAAAGACGTAATTTTTTCACATCAACCCAGGCAGCCGTTTCTTATTTGAAACAACTCAATAGTATGCTTGGATCATGGACACTTGCAGCAGCAGGATATAACATGGGAGAAGAAGGTCTTCTTGCTGAAATCCATGAACAGGAAACCAATGATTTCTACAAGCTCTATCTTTATGAAGAAACCCAAAGATATATTTTCCGGATTCTTGCAATAAAACTTATCATGCAGAATCCTGCCAGATACGGATTCAGGCTGGAAGATAAAGACTATTATCCGCCACTATCTTTTGGCAGAGTTGATATTGAATGCTCTGATAAAATACCTATAATGATCATAGCAAAGGCTGCTGATACTACCTATAAGGATATAAAGGACCTTAATCCTGAAATAAGGGGGCATTTTCTACAAAAAGGCAACCATACCATCATTATCCCAAAAAACAGCCTGGAAGGTTTTATAAGCAATTATGAAAAGCTCGTGGAAAATTTTCTGTCCGGCAAGAGCCGGAATGTATATATTGTGAAAAAAGGAGATACCGTTTTTTCAATCGCCAAAATGTTTGATGTACCTGCTTTATCTATTTCTATCTGGAATGATCTTGGCAACAAGCTTAGCATAAAAGCAGGCGATCATCTCCTGGTTTATCAGAAAGAGTCAAAGCCTGGCGAGTGATCGTTGTTATATTGTATTATTGCAAATACTTATAATATAATATTTTATTAGTGGGTTGTATTGTTCAGATTTTGTTGAAAATACCTGTAAGCTTTGGTATTAGGTTTTAAATTTGCCTGAATGATAATAATAAAGTTTTTACGACTTTTTCAGGTCAATAAAATTGCTATATGGATTGATTGAGTCAAGCGGCTAAAGAAATAGCAATCGAATGATTTTTTATTGAATGGTTTTGTTTCAGAAAAAAATTTTCATAAAACACATAAGGAGGAAAGTAAGATGATCTTAGAAGGAAAAGCAGCAATTGTAACAGGCGCCGGTAGAGGAGTGGGAAGAGGAATAGCTTTGGATTTTGCCAGAGAAGGCGCTGATGTACTGGTAAATTACAGCAGCAGCGAAGGCGCGGCTAACGAGGTTGTGAAAGAAATAGAAAAAATGGGCCGTAAAGGAATTGCTGTTAAGGCCGATGTTTCCAAAGAAGAAGATGTAGTCAATATGTTTAAAGCTGCCATAGACACTTTTGGCAAGGTTGATATACTGGTAAACAATGCCGGCAATTCGGCTCCCGGAATGTTTCATAAGATGTCAGTGGAAAAATGGGACAGTGTGGTAGATATCCATCTTAAGGGAACCTTTTTATGCATGAGAGAAGCTGCAAAACATATGATAGAAAGACAACAGGGAACAATTCTTTGTGTTATTTCAGTAGCAGGTATCCAGGGTTCGGTAGGCCAACCAAACTATGCTGCTTCCAAGGGCGGAGTAATCGGACTTATTAAAAGCGGAGCAAAGGAACTTGCCAAATACAACATCAGTGTCAATGCGGTAAGCTTAGGAATAGTATCTACCGACATGACATCCAAAATTTTATCAGATCCTAAATTCAGAGAAGCCACTCTTGCAAGAGCATTGCTCAAAAGACCAATGGAACCGGAAGAAGTTGGTAAAGTATTCTCATTTTTAGCATCGGATGCTGCCAAGATAATTCAGGGACAGGTTATAGCAGTTGACGGAGGCATTGCCGGTTTAGGTTGATTTAGGGAAGTATTTATAGTGAATTAATAAGGGGCCAGGAGAAAATCAAACAGGTTTTAAGATGATTTTCACCCGGCCCCTTTTTAAGACTTATAGCGTTTGCCAGAATAACGTTGGGGATTGCAGCTTATTCTATTTTGTTGGGTTCGCATACGCACACTCACCCAAACGGAACAGATTTATGACAATTGCAATATGAGAAAACATTAGTTTTGATCGGGCAATATATTTTTTTCCATTTTGTAATCATCCATCACAAAGCCGTTTCCTATATCCTGCATAAGTGATCCTGTGTTTTTAAACCCCATTTTTTCATAAAATTTAATTGAAGTTGTATTGTTTTTGTTTACCGTTAAACTAATGTTATCCAGCCCGTTTTCTTTACAGAAGGATACGATAAATTGCGTAGCTTTTTTTCCGTGACCTTTTTTCCGTCCGGATGATTTCACATATATTTTACTTAAGAACAGTTCTCTGCCCTGAGGTACGAATGCGAAATATCCTATCTTTTCATCACCATCTTCAATTATATAGTACAAGTAACCTGCATTATCTATCTGTTCTGATATTGCCTTTTTAGATTGAAATTTATCAAGCATGTATTCAACCTGAGGCTTTCCCACAATCGGGGTAAAATGCTCAATCCAGATTTCTTTTGCAAGAGATTCAATGAGAGCCGGATCTTTTTCATTTTCAGCAAAATATATCTTCATAACTAAAGTTTCGCAGTTGAGTAATCGAGTTGATTATAAAGTACATTCTCAATAACTTCAAGAATATATAATATATTGTTTGTGTCAATTTCGTCTGATAATAGCTGACTTGACATAATGATAAGCTCTTTGACATTACGCCAAAATTTGTTTGCCATACTAAAGTATACCTGGTCGTCAGATAATTCTCTGAACAGCGGCCCAAGAAGTTTGCTTTTGTTGAATCGGCAAGCCATTTTGTTCGTTTTTTTACAACATGTTGCCAAAGTTGTTTAAGAGTATCTGCAAATCCATTACTTGTGATTCTGAACATCGACAGGAATACGTATTCATATAAGTAGGCTTGGGAAGGACATTCAGACCCGCAAAAATTCCCAGACCGGGTTCTTTGTCGTAGGAACCGATATGGCTCAATCTTTTCC
>NZ_JBAMMY010000271.1:0-3259 GCF_051233685.1 Desulfobacterium sp. N47 | reverse complement strand
GGGACAACTGTTGTCTCCAAAAGAATCTTTGCTGTCTTTTACCGCTATCCCCTCCAAAACATCTTTGATATGCAATGCGTTGAAAGGATATTTCGCCGACGTTAACACTTAAATCGACACGGTGGTCGCCTTGCGGCAAATCTTGACCGACTTATTAAATCTCCTCCTCTATTGAGTTTTTCAAAGCTTTCTCAGAGATTTACTGAAGACAGCTCCGCCCGGTAAGTTACAAATAGATGTACTTAAATAATAACCACTTAATCTATCGATATTGGTCTCAACTATTACTCAAATTGATATAAACCAAAATGATATAGCACTATCACGAAAATACTCAATGTAAACTGTGATTGAATTTTCATTTTTCCAAAATTTTAGCAAAACCGGATATTTTAAAAGGTATCATGTACTTCACTGATATAGCAAACTTGTCTGTATAATACCAATCTGATTTGAAGTGTTTTAAAATATGAATTTTATACGTTCACATATTGGATATATCCGAGAAATTTGTCAAGTATGAATTACACTTATTAAAAAAATATCAACGAGCTTATAGTTATTCTAAGTATTTGATTATTAAAAAATTAGTACCGGTTAATATAAAAAAGTATAGGAAATTTATTTAGAGGCTTAGCAAAAAAGGCAGGAATAAGAAAATGTAAAGACAAGTCCGGCCACATATAATTTCTTGTGGCCGGATTCAAGGAAAATGTTTTTGATATATCAGGGGGTACTAACACTGATCATATCTTTATTAAGCTCGAATATTTTCTTACCGATACCTGACACTTTCATTATATCTTCCGGTTTTGCGAAAGGCCCGTTTTTTTCTCTGTATTCAACAATTTTTTCAGCAACTTTTGTGCCGACCTTTTTCAGTTTAACAAGCTCCTTAACTGTTGCCTTATTAATGTTGATCCTAACTTCATCTTTTGCAAAGGCAGAAATTCCTGAAGCTAAAACAAATGCAATCACAATGCACAAACTAATACTCCGTTTTAAATTTTTCATGTGTTTTCTCCTTTATTAAATGTTTATTTACTATCGGCATTATAGGTAAAACCCAATATCATATAAACCGGATCAGCAAATTTAAAGGTACATACAAGGCTGTTGCAGATTAAAACGTAAATATATTTATAGATATTATATAGATGGCTGATATATAATGCATTATTGAACATATTATAAGCGGCTTGTCAAGCCTTAATTTACACTGTAATTCCTATAGTTACAAATTTGTACTATCATAACGCTTACATCGTTTCTTATGAAACTATTATAATATGCTTGACATTTTATTTTAAAATTCTATCTTTTGATATAAATTAAGCATACATAATTATAAAGGGAGTTTTTATGAAACATAAACTGTTTGTTACCTGTTTTTCTGTTATTTTATTAATAGTATCATATTCACTTTCGCATGGTGACAATGGGGAAAATCAGCCGAATGCCGTTGTTCCTGAAAGCAGTTATATATTCGATCAAGTACCTGAAGGCGTTAAAATAGTTCATGATTATGTTATTCAAAATAGTGGGGGTGCGCCTCTTGAAATCTATAAGGTACAAACAGGATGAGGGTGCACAGCTGTTTCTTTTCCGAAACAGATCCCTGCCGGAGGCGAGGGTAAAATTACAATCAGTGTTAATACAGCCGGATATGGTGGAAAGTCCGTTAAAAAAAATATAGTTGTTTATACAAATGACAAAAAAAAGCCAAAGACCTATCTTGCAGTACGAGGAATAGTTGAAAAAATTGTAGATGTCAGACCAAATAAAGTTTTTTTAAGCGGGCCGTCTGATAAGGAAATATCCGTTTCGGTAGTTGTTGTTCCTGAAGAAAAATATCCGTTTAATATAAAAGACGTTAAAGCACAAAACAGCAATAATATAGCTGTAAATCTTGAAAAAGAAAAAGAATCAAATCCAAAACAATATACATTAATCGTTAAAAATATAGCAACCGTTAAAGGTAAATACTATGATTGGATTATCATAAGAACAGACAGTTCAATTAACAATGAAATAAAAATTCCTGTTATTGGAAACATATATTAACAACAGAGGCCGGGGATAAGGCAAAGATAGCTTATAGGATTATGTGTTAGTGAGAAAATTTATGAACGATTTTAAAGTAGTTGCTTTCGACTGTGATGGAGTTATGTTTGACTCGGGACAAGCCAATATGGATTACTATAACAGTATTCTTCAGCATTTCGGCAAACCGGAGATGACTCAAGAGCAGTTTGCTTATGCTCATATGCATACCGCAGATCAAGTAGTTGCCAATCTATTTAATGATCCTGAACTAATTGATATTGTTCAGTCTTTCCGCAAAGAAATGTCTTATAAACCTTTTTTCAAGAGCATGATAATCGAACCTGATTTGATAAACCTTCTTAAAAAAATCAGGCCGAAATATAAAACTTCCATCGCTACCAACAGGACGGATACTATGCGTGGAATATTATTCGAATTTGGTATAGAAGATTATTTTGATCTTGTTGTATGCGCTCTTGATGTGAAGCACTCAAAGCCTCATCCGGAACCTTTGTTGAAAATAGTTGAATATTTTGATGTTAAACCCCAGCAGGTTATTTATATAGGGGATTCGGTTGTAGATGAAACTGCTGCAAAAGCTGCCGGCATTCCGCTTGTTTCCTACCGTAACGGCTCACTTTCTGCTGATTACCACATCTCACGTCTTAAAGAGCTTGGAGATATCCTTCTTGTGTGAACTCTATTTTTTATCTTTATTTTTTGCTAAAAAGCCCTTAACCATCATTACCGGCACATAACTTATTACTGGCCAGGATAACAGGCTTAAAGAATCCCATAGATCTTTAGGTTTACAATATATGGAAGTTACCATTGCACCCATCATTCTTCCCTTAACGACTATGTTATCCCCATCACGAGCGATAGACAGCGGTGGTCGGGATTGTTTGAACAGCAAAATGCTTTTTTTAAGTGATAAACTGCTTATTCAGGCTGCTGTCTCTTTCCTGGGAAGTGTTTCCCAGTAGACCATATCCGGTGTTTTTTTGTCAAGTTTTTGATGCGGCCGTTCATAGTTATATAATTCAAAATAGTTTTTAATTTCTTGTCTGGCTTCGGCAATCGAACCATAGGCCTTTAAATAAACTTCCTCGTATTTTACACTCCACCATAACCGCTCAATATATATATTATCCTTCCATCTCCCTTTGCCATCCATGCTGATCCGGATATTGTTTGTATTAAGAATCTTTGT
>NZ_JBAMMY010000270.1:0-1105 GCF_051233685.1 Desulfobacterium sp. N47 | reverse complement strand
ATGGTGATGTCAAACCCAATGCCAACTGAAATAGTTCCGTATCTCTCATAGTAATTTGTCTCAACCTCCTCTATCTCTTGATGACTGATATCTATCATGTCTTGAATCGGATTACCCATACTTTTTAGCGAGGAGCCATTTATTTGGAAGATCAAGCATATTGAGCCCTAAGAGTTTTCCGCGCGTTGCTCCTAAAATAGCAGTCAACTCTTTATTAACATCTGTGACTATGCCTTGCCTGTTATAGTGAATGATTCCAATCGGAGCGTTTTCAAAAAATAATCTGTGTTTTTCCTCACTTTCTTTAAGCGCTTTGACAGCCTGTTTCCTGGAAGTCATCAACAGGATGGAAACTGCAAACAACAGCATCACCACAAATGGTATAAAGCAATGGCCTATACTTTAGTCCAATCGTTCGCATTAATGTCCATACCAAGAACAGCAACAAGCTTTTCTGTCTGAGGATCTTTTAGCGGAATAAGAGCCGTGATCAGTGTGCCCCACCGATCGGTAATCGATTCGGTAACAGCTTCCCTTCCGGTGTTGAAAGTATGAAGATATGAATCCGGTATTTCCTCATAAACCAATCCGGGCGGCGCATAATCTTTGGAATCTTTGGGCAGGGAATCCACAAGGAAAAAAAACTACACCATCTGAACGTTGTCCCATCAGGTAAAGAAACCGGCATTTATATCCGGCGTTGCGCATCAATGCCAGCTGGGATTTAATACTCTGATAAGCATGCGTATTCAGATCATCTTCCAAACCGGATAGAGAAGTAATATGTTTGATATTAATGGCTCGTGCTGCGACCCTCGCCTGTATGAGAAGTTGATCCCGCATGTCTCTGTTGGTTGAGTGCGCCATCCACCACATAAACGCAACTCCCACAACCAAAACAGGCAGAAGTAGAATTATCAGCCTGCGATTTATTATTTTATTCATATTTTTTAAACACACCATGTTAGTGGTTTAGAAAATATAAGCTGAACATTTAGCATAATGGCCTTGGTTTTATTTTATAATTCCACTCTCCATGGAAACCATCCCTCTCGATAGCAATCTTTCGGAGTTCTTCATCAGAGACTTTGATGCCGGTCTTGTA
>NZ_JBAMMY010000268.1:0-11129 GCF_051233685.1 Desulfobacterium sp. N47 | reverse complement strand
CAGGCATAACAGTCATCTTCACTCTGAAAGTCTTCCTGGAAAATCAACCAACTCATTTCCCCATAATTTGGCTTAACCCCAATATTGCTGCTCATGATGTTTATTATAAATAATTGGGTCAGCTAAGTCAATAGGCCATTTTCTTATTTTATTATTCGGCTTTTTCCCGGCCATCTTCTTCCGCATTTTGCCGATGAACCGGAAAATAATCAAAAGGTAAAACAGGATCTTTCAGGATCAGGTCTATTGCTTCGGCTGCTGTATGGGAGGCTTCCGGGAATGCTGTTGAAAGGGATCTTATATGTCTTAAATTATCTGCGGTTCGCAAAATCAGCATCGCAAGATTGCCCTCATCCATTTCAGATATCAATACTACCTTCTCCCAGGTTTCTCCTGCAGCCCAGGCATAAATCGCGGCACAAGCCCTTAAATAAAGAGGCCTTATTTCAAATCCGCTGTCAAACATCAGTTTGGCAAAGGGCAACAAGCCTTTTTTTACCTGGGCAAAAGCCAAAAGAAGTTTTGCAGGAGTAAAACTTCTATCGATTTTATCTTCCATTTCTTTTTCATTTACAAATGATGCGATTATAGCGGCAAGAAGTGCCGGATCTTTTTGGGGAAATATTTTAAGCCTGAATCCTTCTGCAATTATAAGAGGCTGATCTACCCGAAGCTGAGACGCCCAAATACCGTCTTCTGTAAGTGCGCCGCTTTTTGAGACATATCCGGTTTCTATCAAAAAATCAAGATGATGTGTGAAAGCTTTAAGCAACAGCTCATTTCCGTTTCTTAAATACTTTTTGCCCTGTTTCTCTTTCTTCTGTTTTAAAATATAAGCTGCAAATGATTTTTTCAACAGATCTTCAATCTGATCCGGGGAATGCGAAAGCAAAAGATTTAATACCATTGAAAAGTTGATTCTGATCTGGCTGGGGATGTCAAGGGATGGAGAGTAAATAAGTTTTGCTATTAATCTGATATCAAGAAATCTGCCCGGTATCGCAAGCATAAAGCCGATTTTATCCATTCCTCTTCTGCCTGCCCTTCCGGTCATCTGGTGGAACTCTGTGGATGAAAGGGGCATAAACTCTTTTCCGTTGTAACGGTCGGAGTTTAAAAAAGCAACGGATCTGGCCGGAAAATTAACTCCTGCAGCAACGGTAGATGTTGCAAATACTGCATCAAGTAAGCCTTCGGTCATGAGTGTTTCCACAATGAGTTTCCATGACGGAAGCTGCCCGCTGTGATGAGATGCAACCGCTAAATTTTCAAGCTTACCAATATGGCGATGAAATGAGACATAAGGAATATTTTTTTCGAGTTCTTTTATTCTTTCCTTAAGCTGTCTTTTGGAAGAATTTGAAATGCTGTGATTTAAACAAAGATTAAGTGCTGCATCACAATCGGCGCGGGATTTTAAAAAAAATATTACAGGCAGAAGATGATACTTTTTGAGCACGGCCAATATATCGCCAAAAGGCGGTAAAGTCTGAAAATAGGATTGCCTGCCGTATTTTTGGGTTTTTAAAAGCTCTCCTATCTTTTTGAAAAGTTGTGCCCCTCCTTCCTTTGAAGAGGCATTTGAAAGCAGAGGCAGAAGCGTTCCGGCAGGATGAAGATAAAGAGGAAAAAGAGGTACAGGTCTTTTTGATTCATTGATAACTATACATTCTTTATTCCGGATGGATGACAGCCAGGATGCTATCTGCTCTGCGTTGCCTATTGTGGCTGAAAGCATTAAAAGAGGAATTCTTGCAGGAAGATATATCATTGTTTCTTCCCATACTACCCCTCTTTCCTCATCACCAAGAAAATGTGCTTCGTCAAGAACCACAAAATCGGTTGCAAGTGTCTCCCCATGATGCATTGCATCATAGAGCTGGTTTCTTAATATTTCCGTTGTACCGACTATTATGGGAACATCGGGATTCTCTTTTCTGTCTCCTGTCAGTATACCGACATTATGCGAACCGAATATGTCGCAAAATTCATGATATTTCGAATTGGACAAAGCTTTTAAGGGAGAAGCATACCAGGACTTTTTTCCTTTTTTGAAAACTTTTGCGATGGACTGAACGGCTATCCATGTTTTTCCTGCGCCTGTAGGAGCGGTAACAAGACAGTCAGCTTTTTCTATCGCCTCTATCGCATTTAACTGAAAAGGGTCGGGTTTAAATTCGGCTTGCTCAGGAACTCCGATAGAAGCAAAGACATTTTTCAGCTCACTGTCTGCGCCAGGTCTTATCCTGACAGCCGGGATTTTTTTGCCCCAACGCTTTTGCACAGGAATATATCTTTTCCTCATTTTTCAGTTAATCCGGCGATTACCTTTTCAATTTCTATTATAGCGCTTGTTTTATTGTCGAAAGGAGATATCCCATTCAAATCCGCTTCAATAAGGGCGTCATCATATGGTATAAAACATGAGAATTCAAAACCGGGAAGGTTCTCTTTTAAAAATTCCATATCCTTATCGCTTCTTATTTTATTGCCGACAAGAGATAGATTTTTAAGTCCTATTTCGGAAGCAAGTTTTTTGATATGCCCGGCAGTCTCAATGCTGCGCCGTCCCGGTTCAACTACTATGAAAAGCTTGTCAACAGCTTGTGCAGTGGCCCTGCCAAGATGCTCTATGCCTGCCTCCATGTCCATAACCACAACTTCGTCCCTTGAAAGTACTACATGTGTTACAAGTGCTTTTAATAGAGTGCTTTCAGGACATATGCAGCCTGATCCGCCTTTTTTGACTCCACCAAGCCTCATAAGTTTTATATTTTCAAACCGGGCGGAAAGAGCTTCCGGAAGATCATCCACTTTAGGATTAAGTTTGAAAAACCCGCCTATGGTTCCGGGCTGTGCTTCCGTTCTTTCAAATATAAGGTCTTTCATTTCCGCAATAGGAACTATCTTGTCCGCCCCTTTAATTCCAATTGCTGCTGCAAGATTGGCATCCGGATCGGCATCTATAGCAAGTACATGTTTGCCGTTTTTGTTCAAAGCACGTATTAAAAGAGCCGAAAAAGTTGTTTTACCTACTCCGCCTTTGCCGCTTACCGCTATTTTCATCATTGAATCCTTTCTATTTTATAGAATTTTATAAATTATTTTAGTTTTTTTATTTATATCATCGGGATACTGCGCGGGCAAGGGAATAATACGAAAGGAATATATGTATTCAGATATTTTGCAAAAGTATAAGATATGAATGAAAAGTATAAGATATGAATGACTTGCAGAAGTTACATCAACAGGCTGCAGGCGATTATTTTATTTTCAATCTTGTGCAGTAAAAAGATTTATTTTAATGCAAGTACCGACTTTTTACGAATCCATCAAAGCGTAAACATTTCTCATTACAATAGCGCGATACTTTTTACAGTTCTGAACAGTTAATATGATGGTGTTAATATTTTTTTATTTTGTCTGTTTAATATTCTTATCTTATCCAGTGTATCAAGATAGATATTTTCTTTTGACGGATTAATTGTCATGGCCTTTAGAACCAGTTTTTCCGCTTCTTCAAGATTTTCTTTTTTTGTGTAATAAAGCCATGCAAGATTGTTGTAGGCGTCTGAGTTCTGAGGGTCTTTTCTGATCGCTTCTTTATAATTATTTACTGCTTCATCAAAATTGTTTTTTTTGAAATAAACATTTCCAAGATACAGATAGGCAACCGGAAGACTTTTTGCGGCCATTTCATATTGTTTTATCGCGGGGTCAACCTCGTTTATTTTTTCATAGGATAAACCAAGATCAAGATGTTCCTGGGCGGTGAGCGGGTCATCAAGCAGCTTAATTTCTGAGAGGCCACAGCTAAAAAATAAAAACAGACAGCAAAGAGATATGAATTGAGATCGGATGTACCCACGACTGATCATTGTTTTTTTGATTGCTTTGGTGTTATCAATAATGTCCAGGAATTTGCTTTTCCCCATATTCTCAGAAAATCTTCTTCATTGATAAACTTCTGAGGGCTTTTTCCTGAATATGCTATTATACCATTATTATTGTAACCTATTATAACCATATAGTGATATTGCTGATACTTCCAGAAGCCATAATCCACCATGACAATAAGCGGATACCCATTGTTTATATTTTCTCTGATGTAGCTGATATTACGGTTTTTGTTTGTATGTATCGCATTCAAGCCTTTTTTTTGGGCATACAAAACCATATCCAGAGTAAGAGTTCCTCTCGCAGAATTGCTGTATATCTCTTTGGAGATAGATTCAGGAGAAGTTTTTACTCCCCAATAAAGCATCACTTCGGCTAAAGAAGCTGGCCCACACTGATAAGTCTCCTGGGGGAAGAAAGGAACATTTCTTATCAGGTGGGCCATGCCTGTTCCCACGTTGTCTTTTGATATTGCACATGACGAAAGGAAAAACATGAGTATAATAAACAGACAGAGAAACCCTCCGGATGGGCAAGTTTTAATATATCCTGAATAACTGTGAGGATATATCCGGGAGTTTATTGTCATAAATTTATATGTTTTATTCTTTTTGCATTAACAACGCAGCACTATATTTTCTGATTTTACCGAAATAATTAAAAGATACATATTATAACTTGTAAAATCATTTTGAACCTTAAACTTAAATGGATATTTTTCTATCTACGGGAAACATTTACCTTGTAGCCTGTAACATAAGCCCATATACCGACAAGTATTCCAATAAGAAGGATTACAACCAAAACTTCAAACCCGTTTCCTCCGACTTTCAGATCATCAATATTAAGTGCAAGCTGATGGATCTGGCTGTCGCTGAGTTGCGAGAGCCGGCCGTTGACTTCATTTTGAGTAAGGCCTAATTGTTCAAGCCTTTCTTTAATTATTTTTGTTTCCAGAACATTCTGTATTTTATCTATTTCCGTTGCTCTGTCATACTTTGACAGGGATACCGAAGGACAGAAACCTGCTTCAACTCTTGGAACTACACCGATGAAAAACATAACAAAAACAAGACACAACGAAATACGTTTCATACAAATCCTCACATTATTATATTAAATACTTAAGAAATTGGATTACCCCATAAGCCATTAAAGTTGATATCATAACAAGACCTGTGATTACAGCAAATCATGGAGTTGCGCTACAGAAGCGGAAAAAATATTTCATTTTCTGTTCCTCCTATAAAATAATAAAATAAACTTTACAGGCAGGAAAGAGCGTTAGCTTTCCTGCATTTTAACTAAAATTAAAAATTACCACAATATAAATTAATGAATCAAAAGACTGTTGTCCTTAAAACTCGGATTTCCATTTCTTGTATCAAAATCAGAATAAACCTGGCTTTGCCAGCAGCATTCCTGAAAAACAGATGCTATTTCACCGGTGAACTCAAAACGATTTCCGGAGCTAATAAACGGACTGATATTATAGCGGAAAACATTAATACCAAATGGTTCTATCAAACAAAGAAAGTCGGTATTGATAAATACTTTCTCATTATTTGAAAAACATCTGTTCATAAAAAAAATAAGCTCAAGAGCAGAAGCACCGTCAAAATCTCCTATCAGCCTAAGATGTATGTCTTTGCCATGTCTTTTAGACTCTATGCTGAAATTTGGTGCCATATTATCGCTTTTTCCTTTCACTGATTTCTACTATTTTAACCCATCATTTTTATTGCGATTCCATGCCAATTTGTTTATTTCAAATCATGTTTGATCATTGACAGAATAATTCCCGATAATCTATCATATTCTACAACTACATTGTCACCAGCTTTAAAATTCCTGAGTTCAACATCCATGCTAGCAGTTAAAGACAAGGCCATACCAGTGGTATCCGCTATAGAAACCTTTCCTGTATCAGGACTGATATCTGCAATTATCCCTGCCACTTTTATCAAACTATTATCTTTTAATTCCCTGGAAAATGCTGTTTCTGCAAAAGAAAACATCAACAGGACAATAATAAACAATGAAAATATTTTTGCATGAAATGATTTATTCATTGTATTTACCTCCTTATCATATAGCCGGACACAATATTATGCTTCACAAAGCAACTGTTTGAGTTCGGAAATAGCGAAGGGTTTTTTTAAGAAATATGCCTGGTGCATTGTATGTTCCTCCTGAAGGGGAGTTTGGAATTTACTCCATTCACCACTCATATATATAGTCTTAATTTCCGGACTATGTTGTCTTATAGCTCTGACCATTTCTATGCCGTTTTTTCCCGGCATCTGTATATCGGTGAGAACAAGATCCGGTTTGAAATCAAGGGATAGCTTATATCCCTCCTCGCCATTCGCTGCTGTCTTGATTTTGAAAATATATTCATTATCGAACATGTTATCCAATATGATTTTAGCAAGACCGGCAATTATCTCATCATCATCGACTATCAGAACTTTCATTTTGTCCATCTTATAACTCCTTGACATGGTTTTGTTTATTATCTATTAATACAGCTTCTACACTTTTTCATGGCTTTTAATTCTGATGGACTCGTAAAAAGTCCCCAAACCGTCATACCGGCGAAGGCCGGTATCCAGAACATATTGGATTTACTGGTTTCCGGCCTTCGCCGGAATGACGAAACGAGGGTTTTCCGACTTTTTACGGTTTCATCAATTCTGACGGTTTTATAAAAGGCACATCAATATTGTTTATTAGCCAACTTATAAACACTGCTTATTCTTATTGTTGCTTAGCAAAGTATGGGCCAAAAATGATCGTTTTTATAATATGCTGATATTTAATAAGATATTGTCTCAGAGAATAATCTTGTCTGAATTAAATGAAGGGTATTTCATACAAAATGATTGGCCAAAGGTGCAGACTATTGTCTAACTATTTGATAAAAAACTAAAATAATGCGAAGGTAAATTCATACACTTAGCTTTGTTTTTTAAAATCTGTTGAATTTATATCGTGCTTTTTCAAAAGATCATATAAATCAGCCCTATATTTTCCTGCCAGATTTGCTGCTTTGCTTATATTACCTTCAGATATTGAAAGGATGTTGGATAAATACTTCTTTTCAAAATCATTTTTGGCTTCTTTAAGCGGTTTTATCCCTTCCTCTCTATTCTTCGGAGTTTGAAGAATCATGTCTTCACCGATTGTATCCTGTGTGGTCATTGCCACTGCGTATTCTACGGTATTTTCGAGTTCCCTGACATTACCGGGCCAGTCGCGTGATAAAAGTCCATGCATAGCAGAAGGAGTAAATTCTTTTATATCCTTTTTCATTTCCGCACAAAATCTTTTTAAAAAATGATTTACAAGAAGCGGGATGTCCTCTTTTCTCTCTCTTAAAGGCGGCAGGTGTATGGGGATAACATGAAGACGATAGAAAAGATCGCTACGAAAAAGCCCTTTCTCAACTTCCTTTGCCAGATCCTTATTGGAGGCGGCTATTATCCTGACGTCAGCTTTAACAGAGCTTTCAGATCCAAGAGGGTAAAACTCTCTTTCCTGAAGAACTCTCAACAGTTTCGCCTGCATCGGCAATGGCGTTTCAGTAATTTCATCCAAAAGCATAGAGCCGCCGTTAGCCTGGGCAAACAGCCCTTTTTTGCTGGACATTGCTCCGGTAAAAGCCCCTTTTTTAAAACCGAACAGTTCACTCTCCAGCAGATTTTCAGGAATTGCGGCACAATTTATAGCCAGAAAGGGGCCGTCTTTTCTCATGCTGGCAAGGTGCAGGGCCTTGACTATAAGCTCCTTGCCGGTTCCGCTTTCACCATGTATGCATACATTAGAATCGGTTTCAGCTGCCATAGCCACCTGCTCCAAAACCTCTTTCATCTTTCCGCTTTTGCATATTATATTCTTGAATTCATAACGTTCTCCGACAATATTTTTTAGTCTTTTCACCTCTTTTGAAAGACTTGTCCTTTCAATACCGTTTTTTATCTGCAATAAAAGCTGTCGATGATCAAAAGGCTTTGTTATATAGCTGTATGCTCCCTTTTGCATGGCATTAACTGTACTTTCAATGGTTCCGAAGGCAGTAAGGATAATTACCGGCATTTCAGGCCGGATATCATGTAATATTCCCATAAGTTCGATGCCGTCTTTGCGTGCAAGTTTCAGATCAACCAGAGCCAGATCAAATTCTTCCTCTCTGGTAACTTCTATTGCCTTCTGAACATCGGATATAGAAGTTGTCGCATAACCTTCGGCCTCAAGTCTCATCTGCAAGACCCTTAGAATATTTAAATCATCATCAACTATCAGTATTTTATCCATAACAGCCTCATTTATGATTAACGCTTCTCTTTTTTTTCTGGATATTCAAATCTATCTCTTTTAATTTTTCTATCTGTTGCTGCAGATCATCTGCTTTTTTATCCTTTAACTGATTATCCTTTTGCAGATCTTCAATTTTTTTGTCTTTTATCTGGTTTTCTTTTTTCATAACATTAATTTTATCATTTAAGCCGGCTATTTCCGATCGTTGTCCTTCAATCTTTTTACCTCGTTCCATAACTTTATACAAAAGCGACATCCATATTGGGGCCTGATTGTTCAGTTTGCTTTCGGGAAATTCCTCTGTCAGTCTTTTAAAATATTTTAAGGATGTCCTATAATTATAATCAGGATTTACCGGATTAGCATATATTAAACCCATATTAAAAAGAGCCTTATCCCCTAGTTGAGGAAATTCTTCCAATAGTTGCTGATTTTTTTCAAGCGCAAGACTATAGTCGCTCCTGATCATCAAATCCTGTGTTTCCATCAGCATTTGCTTTTCTTTAAGGGCGCACCCCGAAAAAGCTGATATACTTAATATAATGATTATACAGGTAAGGTAAAAGAAAAAGTGCTTCCTTTTCCCGGCTTGCTTTCGGCCCATATTTGACCTCCATGAACAGTTATTATATGCTTTGCAATAGAAAGCCCCAAACCAGTCCCTCTCTCTGCTGCTCTTCCACCTTCTATCCGTTTGAATTTTTCAAAAACCCGTCCGAGTTCCATCTCCGGAATTCCATACCCGGTATCCGTAACAGATATCTCGATCATCCCTTTTTCATTTAATATAGCTGAGATGTTTATCTTCCCTTTTTCCGGGGTAAATTTCAGGGCATTCCCCAGCAGTTCTTCAACTACCTGAAGTATCCTCTCCTGATCAATATTTATAGGGGGCAAACTATTTACAGGACACATATTTAATTCAATACCCCTTTTTTGTGCAAGATGCGATAATTTCAATATATTTTTTCTGATAATAGGCATTATGTCAGTAACATCAAAGTGATAATCCATCATCTTTGCTTCCATACGTGAAAGATCAAGGATCCGGTTAACCTCAACAATCAACCTTTTACATTCATCTTTTATAATGGAATATAGCTCTTGCTGCCTCTCCGGCTTACCTGCAAAGATTCCTTCAAGCAACATACCCGATGCCTCCTGAATTGCAGTAAGAGGGGTACGTAATTTATGGGATATATGGCTGATAAAGTCTATCTTTAAATCATCCAGTTCCTTAAGACGATCACACATATTATTAAATGCTGTGGCAAGCTCTCCGATCTCAGGAGGAGAATGAATAGTTAATGGCTCAGGATATCTGCCTTTTGCAACCTCCGTTGTTTTTTCTTTTAAAAGCAGTATTGGACGGTTTATTCTTTTTGTATTGAAAAAGGATATAAAAGCCACCATTAAAACCGCTAAGGCTACAAGTGCGGTAGTCACTTGTACAACTTTAATGCTTATAGCGCTGGCTTCGCGGGTTTTTTTCCATCTGTCGTGTTCGGCTATGCTGGTAAGTTCTTTCAGAATACGATCTATCTCAGCTATCAGTTTATCTCTTTTTCCCTTATAAACTTTATAGCTTTCTTCATTGGAATTCCGGTTAAGCAATGATTCCTTAGCCTCATCTCTGAAAAGAGTCAGGTATATATTATAAGCATTTATAGCATCATTGACCAATTTTGTTTTATAAGATGTGTCTGCCAGTATTTCTAATTTTCCTATAGCATTCGGGAAAGAATTCTCCGATTTCCAAAACTGCATATAGAAATCCTGATCCTTTAAAACAAAGAACTTTTCTTCAAATTCCAGTTGTGTAAGCAGACAGTCTTTAAGTTCTGCGGTAATACTTGTCGTAGTATCATCAACTGAAATAATATAAGCTATATTTTGATTAACCTGATTAAGTCTGAGATGGGCATAGATTCCCAGGTAAATAATTAAAAGTATAATTGCAATATAGCCGATCATGAGTCTCGCAAAGATTGTAAGCTTCATCTTCTTCATCTATAAGTCTTCCCATGATAAATATTTTAATTGTGATTGCTGTACAGTAAATAAGAATTTCATGATCTTAGCTTTGAAGAACAATATGCCTGGGGTTTCCATACGGCCAAGAGATGTGTCCGATTTACGTATTCCCTTAATATTTATGCTATATTATTCTTAATATTACCGCAAGTATAATAATATTTTATAACACATTGCATTTTATTGTTTTTTAATTTTTTTTGTATGCCGGTTAATTTGCATGGTTATAAAACGCTTATCATTTCAGGATTCAGCATGCGGTAGTCTATATTGCCCGCTCCTGCAGTATGCGCTTTTTCTATGTATGCAAGTTCACTTGCACTTTTACCAAGAAGTGTTGCACCGTAAGCATCAACGGCAACCTGATCCGTTCCGGCTATCATAGTATTTGTCTGTTTTAAATCAGAAAGTGAACCGCCTGTAGGCCCGTTTGACATCATGCTTGTTGTTCCGTCAAGAATAACAAGCGTGGGCTTAAGCATGATTGCCAGTTCTTTTATTATGTTATTTATATCCTGGTGGAAAACATTTCTTCTCCACCCAAGAAGTCCATACCAGTTTTTCATGGCCATGGAAGCCCCGCTCCTGTGATGATCTTTTACCGGAGCAATACCTATAACCTTATCGGCATTTATAAGCGGTTTATATAAAACAGGCCAGTCTTTTATGAGATTACCCAGGGTTATTTTGTTCTTTGAACAATAAAAAAAATTACAATTAATTAAACAAACAAGTGGTCAAAGTCCCAATAATAATGTATAGGAAAGATGATCAAAATTATTATTGAGGCAAAATCCATGACATTACAAACGATAACGGTAAGGCCGGTTCTAAAGGAAGAGGAACAAGAATATATCAAGTTGATGGCAAAACACCAT
>NZ_JBAMMY010000265.1:0-3420 GCF_051233685.1 Desulfobacterium sp. N47 | reverse complement strand
TATAAAATGCTTTTAATTCTGTTTCGTAAGAGCCCTTATTCAAATTGGCAAAGAATGCAATTAAGTTTTTGAAGGAAAGAGCAGTATTTCGGATGAAATCTTTAGAAGATTCCTTGTGGCGCTTTTGGAAATCTTCTGAATTGATAGTATTTTCAATCATTGCGATTAATTTTGGCACACATATGGCATTTCATGTTCCATGCCAACTTTGTTGTTTTGAAAGAGTTTTTTTAACATTTATTTCCTCCTTTTGATAAGTTGAAGATATTCAGAATTTACAAATAGCTCATTATATGAATATTTGCAAGTACTTTTTTCTTAATTCAACGGCATTGCTATGATTCGAAGGCACTATAAAACGGTAAGAAACGGAATTTCGGAACTTGATAAAACTCTGCTAAATTTTCCGACACCAGGTCCGGTCAACAACAATCCGCTGGACAAGAAAGATCATACCGCTATTCAACTTGTAACAGGATACTCCGGATTTGGGGTTCATACCCTGCTTTCTGTTCTTACTACTTTTCCCAACACCTACAAGAATATAATCTTTGTTTCTGTGGCAGCCATTGATTCAGGTTCATTTAAAGGAGCAGAAGAAGTTAACGCTCTGGAACAATCCGTAAATAACGGGCTCGAAAAATACGTTGAGCTTGCAAGAAAACTTGGCTTTGCCGCCGATTGCCGCATGACAACAGGTACGGATGTTGTGGAAAGCGCCGTGAACCTTTGCATGGAAATCGCAGCAGAATATCCAAAATCCACTGTATTTACAGGACAAATAACATTCAGACTGGAAAAGTTTTACCATAAGCTTTTACACAATGAAACAGCCTTCGCCATTCAGCGTCATCTTCAATGGCATGGTCTGACGACAGTAATACTTCCTATACGAATGCGTGTTTAGGAATGTTGTTTTTTCTCCGTGACGCAACAAAGACCTTCTCCAGCCAGAGCCGGACCAAAGCATTGATTGTCCGAAATACAGGCGGATTTAGCGATATCTCCTGATTTCCACCGGTTGATAAGACCCGGCTCTCTTATCAAGGGACGACACATGGAAATATAATCTACAGTACCTTCCGCTATTATTTTTTCAGCCATTTTATATGAACGGTTTCCTCCAACAAGAATCAGCGGAACGGATATTTTTTCCCTGAATGCTTTAGCTTCCTTTAGAAAATAAGCTTCCTTTTCTTCAGAATTTATTCCTTTGCGGCTTGGTATAAGTTTACCGCCCGTTAATACTCCGCCACTTAGTTCAATAGCATCTATGCCTTCGGATTCCAGCATTTTTGCCGCCTGAACCGAATCCTTAAGTTCAAGACCGTTTTCTATAAAATCCGCAACATTCATTTTTACCATCACGGGATAATCCGACCCTACTGAGTTTCTTACAGACTTTAATACCTCTATTAAAATTCTTGCCCTGTTTTCTATACTGCCCCCATATTCATCGGTTCGCCGGTTATATGCAGGCGACAGAAACTGGCTTATCAGATATCCATGGGCCGCATGGATCTGAACTCCATCAAAACCTGCCTTTTTTGCTCTATTTGCTGCATCGGCAAAAGCTGCAACAATCTGTTTGATATCCGGTATAGATAGAACAGAATAAGGAACTTTTGTGGTTTTTCCAATATCTGAAACCGCAAAAGCAGGAACTTTGGTTAAATCTGTTCTGGCAAAATATCCGGCATGAGCAATCTGCAGAACAATTTTTCCATTGTTTTTATGTACCTTATCAGCCATATCAGTAAGGCCCGAAAGCAAATCATCACTATAAGCTCCAAGCTGCAAAAAACTTGCCTGGCCTTGTTTTTGAACATAGGCATGTCCGGAAATAATCAGTCCCACACCTCCTTTTGCAAGATCAGTCATACAATCTATAAGTTTGGCTGTAACACGGCCATCATTTTCAGCCAGCCCTTCCCAGGTTGCAGACCGGACAAACCTGTTTGCCAAAATCATTCCTTTTATACTGGTTTCTTCAAATAGCTTTGTCATATTTTCCTCTTATTATTTTGAGGGTTCAAATCAGACCTCACTTACATCTAAGACTTGGACCTTCGAATCACTGAACCCTTTTATCTAAAAATAATATTGCACTTAAAATCATTATCTTAAAGTATGGAATTTTCCTGCCAGCTCCTTTATTATTTCTTCAGCCTGCTCCATAATACGATCTAAAAGTTCTTTGCATGTCGGAATATCTTTTATCAGACCAACGCTTTGACCGGTAGCAAAAGTTCCTTTTTCGATATCTCCGTAATCAAGCATTTGCTTTCCGACAAGGCCTGAAACAAAGGGTACTATATCTTCAATACGCATATTGCCGCGACCTTCTATTTCAAGCACCTTATCTGCCGCATTATTGTGCATCACCCGCTCGGTATTTCTCAAGGATCGCATTATAAGACGTGTGTCAAGTTCGCTGTGATTAATCAAAGCCTGTTTTATATTTTCATGAACCGGTGCTTCCTTTGTTGCAACAAATCTCGTACCCATGTTTATACCGTCAGCGCCAAGCCCAAGAGCTGCAACAAGACCCCGGCCGTCTGCAAAGCCACCTGATGCAATAATTGGAATACGCAAGGCGTCTCTTGTAAGCGGTATCAGGATCAATGAGGTAACATCGTCTTCTCCGGGATGGCCTGCCGCCTCAAAACCGTCGATGCTTACAACATCACAGCCGATTTTTTCAGCCTTGACAGCGTGTCTCACAGATGTGCATTTATGAATAACCTTGATGCCGCCTGATTTTATCTGATCCATATATTTTTCAGGATTTTGACCGGCAGTTTCTATAAAATGAACACCTTCTTCAATACATACTTTAATATATGCAGGATAATCCGGCGGACGCAGTGTAGGCAGAAAAGTTAAATTAATCCCGAAAGGCTTTTCGGTCATCTTCCTGCATCTTTTAATCTCTGCTCTCAGACTTTCGGCATCAGGAAAAGCAAGAGCCGCCATAAATCCGATTCCACCGGCATTTGCAACAGCGGAAGCCAACTCAGCGCCCGCAACCCACATCATACCTCCCTGGACTATGGGCCGTTCTATACCGAACAGTTCGGTGATTCTTGTTTTGATTTTTGCTTTAATATTTGATTCGATCATGAATTACTCCCTATAATTTTTCTGCTCCATACTCCTTGCAGCTTACTTTTATAGCGCAATTTTAATGTTTTGGTCAACCTCAGATTGATGGCCATCAGGATTATTTTGTTCTTTGAACAATAAAAAAAAATTACAATTAATTAAACAAACAAGTGATCAAAGTCCCAATAATAATGTATAGGAAAGATGATCAAAATTATTATTGAGGCAAAATCCATGACATTACAAACGATAACGGTAAGGCCGGTTCTAAAGGAAGAGGAACAAGAATATATCAAGTTGATGGCAAAACACCAT